>NZ_JBGUAY010000008.1 GCF_041821025.1 Egicoccus sp. AB-alg6-2
CTTGCGCCGTCGTGCTGGATGGGAAACGAGGAGGCACCGGTGAACGTCGCGCAGGCGTGGGTGATCGTGGGCGTCCCCGTGCTCGCGGTGGTCCTGGGGCTGTTCACCGGCCAATCCCAGAAGCGGGCCTGGTTCGGCTTCGGGCTGCTCGCCGCGCTCGTGGTGTTCTTCGTCACGGTCCCCGGTGACGTCATCTCCGCGGCACTGCTCGGCATCCTGCTGGTCGCCTTCGTCGCCACCGGGCGCGGCACGCACCACGACGACGCGGTCGCCGAGCACCACGAGAACCGCAAGCGGCTCACGACCGTCCGTGAGGGCGGCGACGGCGGTCCCTGAACGCCCCCGGCTCGCTTCGGGCAGCCGCGTAGGGCACCATCCGCGTCCGAGCACGTCGGGGCGACCAGAAGCCGACGTGCACTCGTTGCCACCTCGACGTCGAGGACGCCGTGCCCCGCAGCTACTTCATCCGCACGTTCGGCTGCCAGATGAACGAGCACGACTCCGGTCGTGCCGCCGGCATGCTGGAGACGCTCGGATTTCGACGTGCCGGTGACGAGAGCAGCGCTGATCTCGTGCTGCTCAACACCTGCGCCGTGCGCGAGAACGCGGACAACCGCCTCTACGGCACGCTCGGACATCTCAAGGGGCTCAAGGACGAACGCCACCGGGAGGGACGCGACCTGACCATCGTGGTCGGCGGCTGCCTCGCGCAGAAGGACGGCCAGACGGTCGCCGAGAAGGCGCCCTGGGTCGACGTCGTCTACGGCACCCACAACCTGCCGGACCTGCCGCAGCTGCTGGCGCAGGCGGACTCCGCCGCGATTCCCGTCGTCGAGCTCGTCGAGCAGCTCGAGACCTTCCCGTCGGCCCTGCCGGCCAAGCGTTCGGTGCGTCACCACGCCTGGGTCTCCATCGCGGTCGGCTGCAACAACAGCTGCACGTTCTGCATCGTGCCCAGCCTGCGCGGCCCGGAACGCTCCCGCCGGATCGGCGAGATCGTCGACGAGGTGCAGACCCTCGTCGCCGACGACGTGGTCGAGGTGACGCTGCTGGGTCAGAACGTCAACTCCTACGGTCGCGACCTCGCCGGCGCGTCGCAGTTCGCGCAGCTGCTCCGCGAACTCGGGGAGGTGGAAGGGCTCGAACGCGTGCGGTTCACCTCGCCGCATCCGCGCGACTTCAGCGACGAGGTCCTGCACGCGATGGCCGAGACGCCCAACGTCTGCCAGCACCTGCACCTGCCGCTGCAGTCCGGCTCCGACCGGGTCCTGCGTCGCATGCGGCGCTCCTACCGGACCCGTCGTTATCTGGCCCTGGTCGACAAGACCCGCGCGCTGATGCCCGACGCGGCGCTGACGACCGACATCATCGTCGGCTTCCCCGGCGAGACCGACGAGGACTTCCAGGCGACCCTCGACGTCGTGGACGCGGTCGGCTTCGACCAGGCGTTCACGTTCCAGTACTCACCGCGTCCTGGCACGCCGGCTGCGCACATGGCCGACGAGTTCGTCCCCGCCGAGGTGGTCCGCGAGCGCTACGGCCGTCTCGAGGCGCTGACCCGCGCCCAGTCGCTCGCCGCACATCAGCGGCTGCTCGGCACGACCCAGGAACTGCTGGTCGAGGCGCCGTCGAAGACCGACCCGGCGCGCTGGTCGGGACGCACCCGCGGCAACCACCTGGTCCACTTCACGGCCCCCGCCACCGAACCAGGCGACGAGCCGGCGTTCGCACCCGGCGACCTGGTCGCCGTCGAGGTGGCCCAGGCAACCTCGAACTACGCGATCGCCGGTGAAGCCGACCTCGTCCGGCGCACCGCGGCGGGCCGCGCCGCCGGCGCGGCCATCGCCCGCGGCGAGAGCCACACGATGCCCGCCGACGCCCGGCCGACCCCCGGTGCCGCGGGCTTGCAGCTGCCGGTGCTGACCAGCACACCGGCTGCCGGGTGACGATCGCGGCCCGCGTGGCCCTGCCGACCACCTCCGAGCTGTTCACCGGCACCGGGACCGCGAACGCCCGTGCCCTCCGGGACGCCGTCGACGGCGCGCTCGCATCGCTGCCGGACACGGACTCCTTCGTGCTGCTCGCCGCCGGTGACGAGGGGCTCGTCCACGACGCCTCGGGAGCGGTGGTCGCCCCCGACGGCGTACCGCCGCTGCGCGCCGAGCTGCACCACGACGAGACCCTGCTCGGCGCACTCGCCTCGCGGGGGCAGATACCCCGGGTACGCAACGACTGGCTCCACGGCAGCCTGGCCGCTCTCGCCCTGCTGGTGCACGCCGTCCAGCCCCGGGCAGGCGTGCAGTCGATCACGCTGCCACGGGCGGCCGGGTGGCAGGCCCTCGAGGCGACCGCCGCCGGCATCGTCGGCGCCGCGCGCGCCACCGACCGCCGCATCGTACTCGTGGCCGCCGGCGACCTCGCGGCGGTCGGGGACGAGCCCACCCGGGCCGCGGCCTGGGACGAGGCCGCCGTTGCGGCCGTGCGGACCGGGGACACCGAGACGCTCGCCGGCCTCGGGCCGTCGGCCGCCGCCGCCTGCCAGGCGGCGGGCTGGGCGCCGTTGACCGTCCTGATCAGCGCGTTCGGCGCCAACCGGCCCTTCACCTCGCTCGACTACCGCGTGGTCGAGGGCACCGGCCGGCTCGTCGCCCACGGCGAGCCGACGGCGTGAACGCGGCCGCTCCCGGCCCTGAGGTCCTGGCCATCGTCGGTCCCACGGCCAGCGGCAAATCCTCACTGGCGCTCGACGTCGCTCGAGGCCGCAACGTCGCCGGCAGGCTGACCGAACTGGTGGCCATCGACGCGTTCACGGTGTATCGAGGCATGGACATCGGCACCGCCAAGCCGTCCATCGCGGAGCGCGCCGAGGTCCCCCACCACGGCATCGACCTGTGCGCTCCGTCGCAGGAGGTCACCGTCGCCTGGTTCCAGGCCGAGGTCCGCGCCCTGATCGACGGCGTGCTCGACCGCGGGGCGACACCGCTGCTGGTCGGCGGATCGGGGCTGTACTTCCGGGCCGTCGTCGACGACCTGCGCTTCCCACCCACCGATCCAGCGGTCCGCGCACGCCTGGAGCACACGTGGTGGGAGCGGCCGGCCGCCGCGCACACCCACCTGCAGCGGCTGGACCCCGTGGCGGCCGCACGCATCGAGCCGGGCAACGTCCGTCGCACCGTGCGGGCACTGGAGGTCATCGAGCTGACCGGCGAGCCGTTCTCCGCCTTCGCCGACGCCTGGACCCGCTACGCGTCCGTCTTCCCCGGCCTGCGGGTCGCCTACCTCGAGCCCCCGACCCAGCTGCTCCGTGACCGCATCGAGCAGCGGGCGCGGGCCATGGTCGAGGCGGGGCTGCTCGACGAGGTCGCCACGTTGCGGGCGGCCCCTGCCGGACTGTCCGCCACCGCCGCGAAGGCGATCGGGTACGCCGAGGCGGCGGCGGTGCTCGACGGTGAGGCGCCCCCCGACCGGCTCGCGGAGACGATCGCGAAGCGCACCTGGGGCTATGCGAAACGCCAGCGCAGCTGGTTCCGCGCGGACCCGCGCTGCACGCCGACCGACCCGGCCGCCGTCCTCGCCGACTGGGCTCCGTGACGCTCGACGCCGGCCCGGCTCAGTCGCCGGGGTCGAGGACCAGGGTGTGCTCGGTGGCAGCGTCGACGGCGTCGGCCGAGAACGGCAGTGGCAGGGTCTCGCCGTCGCGCCACCGCTCGGCCTGGTCGCGGTAGTGGCGGTGGAACGGGCGGCCGGACTGGCCGGTGAGATGGATCCAGCGGCCGGCGTCGAAGTCGCTGCCGTCGACCACGTAGCGCAGCGAGGGGACCCAGTTCACCTCGTAGCCCTCGGCGGCGTTCCAGCCGGTGGCGTTGACGATCGACACCCCGCCCGAGGTCTCCAGCGGCCCACGGTTGAACAGTCGCTCGATCGGGGCGACACCGGACTCGCCGAAGGTCTGGTGGGTGAGGTGCAGCACGTGCATCTCGCCCCAGCGCCAGTCGGCGGGGTCGTCGCCGAAGCGCTCGACCGTCTCGGCATGGGCGTCGGTCAGGGCCGCGGCCAGGATGTCGTCGCGGGTCTCGACCTCGTCGGTGGCGAGGTCGTCCCACCAGGGGGAGTCGGGCTGGTCGGCGAGGTGCCGGACCACCTCCCACCAGCGTGACCCACCGGTCGGCCAGGCCCACTCGGGCAGCTCGTCGTGGAAGGTGTGCCGCAACAGGTTGGCCCAGAAGGCGTTGAAGATCGCGCCGCCCGAGCTGTCGGCGTCGTCCTGCAGGTCCCAGTCGCGCAGGACCCCCTGCGCCTGGGCGACCTCGTCGTCGACGTCGAGGTCGAGCAGATAGGGCCGCAGGAACGCGGCATTGGCGTTGTGGTTGTCCAGCATGACCTCGAGCAGGTCGGCCTGTGTCAGGCCGCTGCGGTCACCGATGAGTTCGTTGATCCGATGAGCGCGGTAGCCGGCGTCGGCGTCCCTGGTCAGAAACGGTGCGACGCCCTCGGGCAGGACCGGCTGGTTGGCGGTGATGATGGCGCCGGCCGGCGGGTCGAACGTGAACGGCAGCTCGTCGTGGTCGAGGTAGCGGTCCCAGGTGTGCTCGCCGGTCCAACCCGGTACGGGCACGGTGCCGTCGCCCTGCGGGCGCACCGGGATGCGCCCCGGTGCCTGGTAGCCGATGTGGCCGTCGACATCGGCGTACACCAGGTTCTGGCTCGGCACGTCAAACCGTGCGGCGGCGTCGCGGAACTCGGCGAAGTCGCCGGCGCCCATGATGCCCGCGACGGCGTCCATGGTCGTGCCCGGCTCCAACGCCGTCCAGCGCAGGCTGACGGCGAACTCGACGTCCGCGTCCGCGTCCGTCCCCGCGGCACCCTGGGGCCCGGCGGCGATCTCGCGGCCGCCCTCGGCGATGTCGGAGAACAGCGGACCGTTGCGGGTCGAGCGGATGGTGAGCGCGACGTCGTCCCCACCGGCGACGCGCAGCGTGTCCTCGATCACCTCGAGGTCCTGCCAGCCGTCCTCGGTCAGGTAGCGGTCACCGTCGAGCTGCTCGACATAGAGGTCGGCGACGTCGGGACCGAGATTGGTCAAGCCCCACGCGATGCGGGCGTTCTGGCCGATGACGATGCCCGGGACGCCGGCGAAGGAGAAGCCCGCCACCTGCCAGGGGCAGTCGTCGGTCACCTCGGCGCACCGCAAGCCGACCTGGTACCACAGCGACGGCTGTGACGGACCGAGGTGGGGGTCGTTGGCCAGGAGGGCCCCGCCGGTTGCCGAGCGCTCGGGCGCGATCACCCACGAGTTCGAACCGATGCCGTCGCCCGTGCCGTCGCCCAGCGACTGCGGCGCGGCCAGCAGTGCCTCCTGCGCCCGGGCGAGGGCCGTCTCCATCGCGGCCGCTCCGGCGGCCTGCGCATCCTCGTCGGTGTTCCCGTCGCCGACGTTCGAGGCGTCCGACGCGTCAGACGCGTCGGAGGCGCCCGCGGTGGCGTCGGCAGGCGCGAAGGCATCGGCCGCGGCGAGATCCTGTTCGTCGAGGATGGTCTCGTGGCGCCCGTGGGGGAAATCGGGGTACAGCTCCGCCCAGTCGCGTCCCTCGCCGAGGTCGACGGTCTGCAGCCGGCCCCGCAGGAGCTCGTCCTCGAGGTTGGAGCGCAGGTCCCAGGCCATCGCCTTGAGCCAGGCGACCGAATCGGCCGGCGTCCAGGGCTCGGGCTCGTAGCCACGGGCGCCGGCGAGCGGGAGCAGCCCGTGCTCGAGCGACAGGGCGCTGCCCCGTTTGTCGCCGACCCAGGCGTTGACCCCTTCGGCGTAGGCCTCCAGCATCGCGATCGTCTCGGGAGCGAGCAGTTGGAGTTCCTGTTCGGCGACGCGGCGCCAGCCGAGGGTGCGCACGAACCGATCGGTCTCGAGCTGCGAGGTCCCGAACAGCTCGGCGATGCGTCCGGCCGTGACGTGCCGACGGAAGTCCATCTCCCAGTACCGGTCCTGCGCGTGCACGAATCCCTGCGCACGGAACAGGTCCGTGCTGGTCCGCGCGACGATCGTCGGGATGCCGTGGGCGTCGCGGCGGACCTCGACCGGCCCATCCAGCCCGGCGAAGGCGACCTCCCCGTCGAGCTGTGGGAAGGATCGCCGCACCATCCAGGTGCCGGTGACGGCGACCGCGATCAGCGACAGCACGATCACCCCCACCAGGCCGAGCAGCACCCGCTTGCCCCAACGTCGCACCGCACGCCCTCCTCCGGGGCGGGGATGCGTGGTCGGCGCGCCGACGCCAAGGTCCCGCCGGACCGGCAGCGGGCGCAGTCAAGCAGTGCGGAAGGCCAGGGCAGGGCTGTCGCGGCGAGAACGTGCGCGTACGCTGGCCCGATGCAGTTCACCAAGGCGCATGGGACCGGGAACGACTTCGTCGTGCTGAGCGATCCGCACGACGAACTCGACGTGTCCGCCTCGCTGGTGCGGGCGTTGTGCGACCGGCGCAAGGGCGTCGGCGCCGACGGCGTGATCCGCATCGGCGGGGTCACCGATCCGGCCGACGGTGACGTGTTCATGGACTACCGCAACGGTGACGGGTCGGTCGTGGAGATGTGCGGCAACGGCGTGCGCGTCACCGCCAAGCACGCCGTCGACCACGGCCTCGCGACCCCCCGCCCCGACGGCACGATCATGGTCGGCACCCGTTCCGGTCCCCGACCGGTGCGGATCGTCGCGCGCCACCCCGACGGCAGGGTCGCCGAGGTCGAGGTCGACATGGGACCGCCGGTGTTCAGCGCGCACGAGGTCCCGTTCGAGCCCGAGGCGGCCGCGGTCGCCGCCGACGGCAGCGACCGCTACACGGTCACGGTCGAGGATCACTCCCTCGACGTCGCCGTGTTGTCCATGGGCAACCCGCACGCGGTCACCCGGGTGGACGACGTCCGCGCGGCGCCCGTCCTCACGCTGGGCCCGAGCGTCGAGACCCACGCCGCCTTCCCCGCCAAGACCAACGTCGAGTTCGCCCAGGTGGTCGACCGCGGTCGGGTACGCCTGCGGGTGTGGGAACGCGGGGTCGGCGAGACCGCCGCCTGCGGGACCGGCGCCTGCGCCACCGTGGTCGCGCTGCAGCGCGACGGCGATGTGGACGAGGAGGTGGCGGTCGAGCTGCCAGGCGGCACACTGACGGTGCGGTGGCGCCCCGGCGGCCCCGTGATGATGACCGGGCCGGCCGTCGAGGTCGGCCACGGCACGCTCGACGAAGCCTGGCTGCGGATGGCGCAGACCGGCGAGATGGAGACCTCACCCTGAGTTCCGACGACTACTTCCCGCTCGACGACGACGCGGTGCTGGACGACCGTGTCGACGGTTTCGGAATCGACGACGAACCCTCGCCCGAGGACCTGCGCCTGGGTGACGGGACCGTCCTGACGGCGGACGAACTCAGCCGCGCCGAGGAGCGTCGCCGCCGCCGCGACGTCATCGAGGAGGGCGCGCCGCGGGAGGGCGTCGACATCATCCGCCGCGTCGAGGCGGCCGTGATCGTGGGCGTGCAGCTGCCCGGACGCACGACCGCCGACGTCGACGCCTCCCTCGACGAGCTCGCCGCCCTGCTCGACACCGCCGGGGCCGAGGTGGTCGAGCGGGTGGTCCAGCGCCTCGACAGCCCGCAGTCGTCGACCTACATCGGCGCCGGCAAGGTGGCCGAGCTTCGTGAACTGGTCGCGGCCCACGGCGCGGACGCGGTGGTCTTCGACGACGAGCTGACCCCTGCGCAGCAGCGCACGCTCGAGGAGAAGATCAAGCAGAAGGTGCTCGACCGCACGATCGTGATCCTCGACATCTTCGCCCAGCACGCGACCTCGCGCGAGGGCAAGGCCCAGGTCGAGCTCGCCCAGCTGAGCTACCTGCTGCCGCGCCTGCGTGGGTGGGGGACGGCGCTGTCGCGCCAGGCCGGTGGCCGGACGGCGGGCGGTGCCGGTATCGGTGGTCGTGGTCCCGGTGAGACCCAGCTCGAGGTCGACCGCCGGCGGATCATGCGCCGCATCTCCAAGCTGCGTCGCGACCTCAAGGACTATGCCCGGATCCGCGAGACCAAGTCGGCGGAGCGCGACCGCAACCAGGTCCGTGTCGCGGCGCTGGTGGGCTACACCAATGCCGGCAAGTCGTCGCTGCTCAACGCGCTCACCGGTGCCGACGTGCTGGTCGAGAACCGTCTGTTCGCCACGCTGGACGCCACCGTGCGACGGCTGCCGCTGGACGACGGACGCGACGTCGTCATGACCGACACGGTCGGGTTCGTGCGCAAGCTGCCGCACGGGCTGGTCGAGTCGTTCAAGTCCACGCTCGAGGAGTCGGCCAGCGCCGACCTGCTGCTGCACGTCGTCGACGCGTCGCATCCCGAGGCAGAGGCGCACATCGTGGCGGTGCACGAGGTCCTCGAGGAGATCGGCGCGGACGCCGTCCCCGAACAGATCGTGCTCAACAAGGTGGACCGGGCCGACCCGGCGACCGTCGAGGCGCTCGCCCGCCGGGTGCAGGTCGAGCTCGACGCCGACCCGGTGTTGGTGTCGGCGCACACGGGCGCGGGCCTCGACGAACTCGTCGAGCGCATCCGTGTGCGGATTCCGGGGCAACGCCTGCGAATCACGGCGCACATCCCGTACGCGCGGCAAGATCTGGTCGCCTTGGCGCACCGCAGCGGGCAGGTGGTCAAGGAGGCGCACGGGGACAAGGGGACCGAGTTGGTGGCGGATCTGGACGCCGACGTGGCGCGCCGGCTGCGGCCCTACCTCGACGTCGACGTGTTCGCCGACGAGATCGAGGCCTGGGAGCAGGAGGCGGGCAGCTGACCGAGGACGTGCTCACCCGCGACGGCGGCGTCGAACTGGCGGCACGCCTGCGGGCACTGGCGCTCGCGGGACGCCGGCTCGGCCGCAGCGAGCACGAGGACGAGGTCTACGACCTCGCGGTCGACGTCGCCGTCCGCAGCCTCTACGCCGACGCGGCGTCGCTGTCGCGGTTCGACCGCGCCGAGGGCGTGGCGCGCACGCTCCGCAACCACGGTGACCTCGCCGGCTGGGAACAGCCGCGCCCCCTGGACGAGACCTACCGCCTGGAGGGCGTCCGTGGGCTGGTCGCCGTGCTGCTGCAGGGGCGATCCTGGCTGGGCACGGTCGACGATCCCGAGCTGCCCGACGTCGACCGTGACCTGCTGCGCTCGCTGGACAAGCACGCGGCGCTGTCGGTCCCGGTGTTCGTCGGCGGCGAGGTCTGGGGCGACCTCTACGTCACCCGCCGGCGCGGCCGCCCGCCGTTCGGCGAGCTCGAGCTGGTCCTGGCCCAGACCCTGGCCGGCCTGGTCGGTGCGGCGCTGCGTCACCTCAAGGATCGGGCCGTCCTGCACGAGCTCGCCTACCGCGACCGCCTCACCGGCCTGGCCAACCGTCGCGCCGTCGACGAGCGGCTGGAAGCGATCTTCGCTGCCGAGACGCTGCGCGCACCCGTGGCGATCGTGCTCGGCGATGTCAACGAGCTCAAGCAGGTCAACGACGAGCGCGGCCACAGCGAGGGCGACCGTCTCCTTCGTGACGTCGCCGCCATCCTGACCACCGAGATCTCGCACCATCCCGGCGGCCTCGCCGCCCGTATCGGCGGCGACGAGTTCTGCCTCGTGCTCGAAGGCGTCGACGAGGAGGAGGTCCGCCGCATCACCCAGCGCGTGCGGGCGGCCACCGGCGAGCTACCCACCGGCGGCGGTCTCGCCTGCGGGTACGCCATCGTGGACCGCCGGCCCGGCGGGGCACCGACCGCGGCCGCCGCCACCCGTGCACTGCTTCGCCTGGCCGATGCGATGCAGTACCGCGAGAAGCGTCAGGCGCGGGCCTTCCGCGACGGACGCGTCGCCGAACTGCCGGTGCTCGCGCCCCGCTACGAGACCGGCGCCACGGAGCGTGCGATCGGCCGGCAGGTGGCCGCCGCGGCCCTGCAGGCGATGCAGTCGGCGCCCGACGACGCCGAGCACCGCCTGTCCGCACTCGCCGCCAGTGTCGCCGCCTCGCTCGGAGCGGCGTCCTGGTGGGTCTCGCGCAGCCAGGGTGACGCGCTCGAGATCTGCCGAGGCGAGTACCTGCGGCGCGGAGACAGCGGACCGGGCCACCAGCCGGTGGTCGTCGGCGACCGCTATCTGCTGGCCGACTACCCGGCGTCCGCCGACGCCCTCCGTGGCGCGGCGTTCTACGCCACGATCGAGGACGGCGAGATCAGCGAGCGCCAGTTCCTCGCCGCCAACGGCTACGTGGCCATCCTCGGGACGGGCGTGACCCGCAACGGCGTCGGCTGGCTGGTCGAGATCTGCGCCGACGCTCTCACGCAGCCGCTCGCGCCCCACGAGGGCCTGATGCTGACGTTGACGCTGCTGGCCGGTGGCAGCGACCCCGCCGACGCCGTCACCTGAGCGACGCGGGGGCGGGCGGCCGGCCCCGCAGCCGGCTGGGCCTGGCGGTCAGCGAGCCGGGAGCAGGACCACGGTCCAGGCCTCGACCTGCGAGGAGTCGAAGCCGTTCAGCCGGACCAGATCGTCGAGGTGGCGGCGGGTGTCCACGCCTTCGGGGGCGGTCGCGGCGGCCACCTCCCACAGGCTCTCACCCGGCTGCACGACCACGTGGCCCGCGACCTTGTCGGCCAGTTCCGCCTCGGCCCCGACACGTCCGATCGCCACGGTGAGCGCGAACGCGATCAGGACCAGCCCCAACACCGCGACCGCCCGCCGACGCCACAGCACGGCCGTGCTGGGGCGACGCACCACGCGATCCGCGTGACGCGGCGTGACGCCCTGGCTGCGGGCGACGTCCGTCAGGGTCAGGGTGCTCATCGTGGGACTCCTCGGGTGCTGGGGCTGCGAGCCGTTCGGCCGTGTGGCGAACCTACGAAGGTGGTGTGACATGCCCGCCGCCGCGGTGATCGAACGGGTGTTCTGTTCCAGTGAAGCGAACGCGTGTTCGGTGGTCAAGCGGATTTCCGAACGGGTGTTCGCATCCGGCGCGCGTTCGTGTTACGGTCACCATCGTCCGAACGCCCGTTCGCTTCGGTGCCTTACGAGGAGTTCGCCCGTGACCGAGCAACCGCGCGACATCAGCACCCTCACGGCGCGTCAGCGCGCCATCCTCGAGGTGATCCACGCCCACGTCGACGCCCACGGCTACCCGCCGTCGGTGCGCGAGATCGGCGACGCGGTCGGGCTGAAGTCGACGTCGTCGGTCCACGCCCAGCTCGAGACGCTCGAGACCAAGGGGTACCTGCGCCGCGATCCGACCAAGCCGCGGGCGTTGGAGATGGGGCGCGATCCGCAGACCTCGCTCGAGATGCGGCCCGGCAGTTCGCGCAACGTGCCGCTGGTCGGCGAGATCGCGGCCGGTGGCCCCATCCTGGCCGAGGAACGCGTCGACGCCATGTACGCCCTGCCGAAGGAGCTCGTCGGAGACGGGCAGCTGTTCATGCTCCGGGTGCGTGGTGAGTCGATGATCGACGCCGGTGTGCTCGACGGCGACCTGGTCGTGGTGCGCGAACAGCCGACGGTCGAGCAGGGCGAGATGTGTGCGGCGCTGATCGACGGCGAGGCGACCGTGAAGTTCTTCCGGCGTACCCGGGCGGGTGAGGTGTACCTCGATCCCGCCAACGAGGCGTACGAGCCGATCCCGGTCACGCCGGGCCAGGACGCCTCGATCATGGGCAAGGTCGTCACCGTGATGCGCTCGGTCCGCTGACCGGCGCGCCTGGTCCGGAGCCGCGGTCGGTCAGGAACGCTCGGCGCGATCGCTGCCGGGGGCGATGAGCCGGCCGACGTAGATCACCTGCGCCGTCAGGGCGACGAAGCCGGCCGTGGCGAGGTAGAAGCCGGTCGGCAGGGGCAGTGCGGTCGGGATGATCGCGCCGACGACCCACGCCAGGGCGAACAGCGTCTCGGAGCGGGTGAAGGCCAGGCCGCGCCGCTCCTCGCCGACGCTGCCCTGGAGCAGGCCGTCGAACGCGAGCTTGGCGGTGCCCCAGGCGAAGCCGGCCGACAGCGCGAGGAAGGCCCCGGTGGCGAGTCCGAACAGCTGCCCGGCGAGGAAGGCGGCCGCGGCCTCGAGCGCGAGTGCCGCCACGACCATCGGTTCCTCGCGCAGACGCTGCTCGAGGTAGGGCGCGGCCAGCGAGGCCAGGGCGAAGCCGAGCCCACCGGCACCGATCAGGGCGCCGAAGTCCAGCAGCGCCGCCTCCTGCTCGTGGAAGGCGAACGCGAGCAGCAGCAGCAGGAAGCCGTTGAGCCCCCGCACGACGGCGGTGGTGAGCTGGGCCGCTCGGACCGAGGCAGGCAGGTGGACGCGCAGCAACATGCGCAGCTCCCGGCGGTCGGGCGCCGCCGCTGGTGGCGTCCGGGGTGCGGGATCGGGGAGTCGGCGGCCGAGCCAGGCGGTCACGGCCGCCGCCACCGCGGCGAGCACCATCGCGGCCACCGTCCCACCGAGCCACAGTGCGCCGGCACCGACCGGGGCGACGGCCACGCCGGCCAGGGCCCCGATCCAGGCCAGCCGACCGTTCGCCGCCACGAGCGCATGCGGCGAGTCCAGCGCGATGGGCAACAGCGAATGGCGCACGATGGCATGGACGCGCGACAGGAGCAGAAGCCCGAAGGCGGCGGGGAACAGCCACCAGCCCCCGGGGCGTACGGCGATCAGCAGCGCGAGCAGGCACCGCCCGACGGCCGCGCCGACCAGGGCTGCCCGAAGCGCCAACGGCGAGCGGCGCAGGAGGCGACCGAGCACCGGTCCGATGACTGCGAACGGCGCCACCGTCAGGACCAGGTAGAGCGCGACGTTGGCACGCGCTTCGGTCGACGGGACGCCGAAGAACAGGGTGCCGGCCAGGCCGATGGCCACCAGCGTGTCGTGCGAGGTGCTCGCGACCTGCACCAGCGCGAGGTCGCGGAAACCGGTCCCGCCCGTCTCGAACAGGCGGCGGATCCGCTCACGGAGGCCGCCGCCCCGGCCGCGGCCCCGCACCCCCCGGTTCACGACGCCGGCCGACGCGTCGGGATCGGCGACACGACGCGGCTCCTTCCGGGCACGGGCGGCCGACTCTAATCGCCGCCGCTGTGCCCGCGGGTGGCCGGCACGGCGCGGATCAGACCCGGTCCGGCGCCTTCGGCGGTGCGTCCTTGCGCAACGTGAGCAGCGCCTCCTCGAAGTCCTCGGGCCCCTGGAAGTCCTTGTAGACCGAGGCGAAGCGGACGTAGGCGACGTCGTCGAGCTCGTGCAGCTGGGCCAGGACCTTGAGGCCGACCTGCTCGGAGGTCACGGCGCGGGCGCCCCCGGCGCGCAGGGACTGTTCGACCCGGGCGGCGGCCCGCTCGAGGTCCTCCTGCGACACGCGCCCCTTGGCGGCACGGGCCATGCCGTCGAGGACCTTCTGGCGCGAGAAGGGGGTCACGGCACCGGAACGCTTGTGCACGTTCAGTTCCGGCAGCTCGACGCGTTCGAACGTGGTGAACCGGGTCCCGCACACCCGGCATTCGCGACGACGCCGGATGGCGGCGCCGTCGGGCGTCGGACGCGAGTCGACGACCTTGTCGTCATCGACGCCGCATTCGGGACAGCGCACGGGAAGGTCGTTTCCTGCTCGGGTAGCGGGACGGTACGGCCTGTCGCGGTCGTGGCCGAGCATCCGCGTCACGCCGGGCGCACGCGGAGGCCCGTGGCCGGTCGCGCGCCGTTGACTAGGGTCGCGTCATGAGCGATCCACTCCGCCCCGAAGACGACACCCCGGTGCCGGTCGGGCCACCCGCCCTCGGCATGACGCTGGCCCCGCAGGCGGAGCTCGTCGACGGCTGGCTGGCCCGTGACCTCGAGGTACCGACGGGGCTGGACGGCCCGGCCGGGATCCTGCAGGGTGGCTTCGCCGCCGGCCTGGCCATCGACGCCGCCCGCGCCGCGGACCGCTTCGGCGCCCCGCTGACCAGCGTCGACGCGAAGCTGTTCGCGCCGACGCCCCTCGGGAAGACGCTGCAGGTGCGGGTGCGGCCCACCGAGACCACGGCGACCTACGAGGTCGAGACCCGCGACGGCGACCAGGTGCTGGTCGCCGCGACGGTCGAGTTGGCCGGCCACGACGACGCGCCGCGTGTGTACGACCTGATCGAGCTCGCCCACGTACCGGTACCGCCGGGCCGTTCCGAGTCGCCGTTCCCGCACTGCTTCGTGTGCGGCGCCGATCCCCAGCACCCGCACGGCCAGCGGCTGCTGCCCGCCTGGGCCGGCGAGGGACAGATCAGCATCCCGTGGGTGTGCGACGAGGAGCTCGCTGACGAGCAGGGATTCATCGACCCGCTGTTGGTCGCGGCGGTGCTGGACTGCCCGACCGTGTGGTCCGCCTGGCACGCGGTCGAGGCCAACGGCTGGGAGGGCGCGCTGCTGGCCCACTACCACGTGCGCTTCTTCGGCGACGCGCCCGCGATGGATCCCCTGCGCACGGTCGCCCGCTTCGACGGCGTCGACGGCCGCGAGGTCCGGGCCCGCGGGGCGCTCATCGACGAGGACGGCGTCGTCTATGCCATGTCCTCGGCGCTGCACATCGGCGTCGCACGGCTTCCTGCGCCGCCGGCGGCATGACCACGGACCTGCGCGCCGCCATGCGGGACCGGCAGGCCGGCATGCTCGACGACCTCGCCGTCCTGGTCGGCACCGAGTCGCCCTCGGACGACCTGGTCGCCACCGCACGCTGCGCGCAGGTCGTCGCCGACCTCGGCCGCCGCCTGCTCGGCGCGTCTCCGCAGACGCTCACTGCGCAGGGCCGCACCCACCTGGCATGGCGGTTCGGGACCCCGAGGGTGCTGCTGCTCGGCCATTTCGACACGGTCTGGCCCATCGGCACGCTCGCCCGCTGGCCCTTCGAGGTGCGCGACGGCATGGCGACCGGACCGGGCGTGTTCGACATGAAGGCGGGCATCGTGGCCGGCTTCCACGCGCTCGCGGCGCTGGACGACCTCGACGGCGTCGCCGTCCTGCTGACCTCCGACGAGGAGATCGGCTCGGACACCTCGCGAGCGATCATCGAGGACACCGCGCGCGGGCTCGACGCCGTGCTCGTCCTCGAACCCAGCGCCGCCGGTGCGGTGAAGGTGGGACGCAAGGGCGCATCGAACTACGAGCTCGCGATCCGGGGACGCGCGGCCCATGCCGGGCTCGAGCCGGAGAACGGCATCAACGCGCTGGTCGAACTGGCCCACCAGGTGCTCGCACTGCAACGGTTGGCCCGCCCCCACGAGGGCACCACGGTGACCCCGACGGTCGCTTCCGCCGGTACGGGCACCAACGTCGTGCCCGAGCTCGCGCGGGTCGCCGTCGACGTGCGGGTCGCCACCGTCGCGGAGCAGGCCCGCGTCGACGCCGCCATCCGGACCACCGCAGCCGTGCTGCCCGGGGCCCGGCTGAGCGTCGGGGGCGGACCGAACCGCCCTCCGCTGGCCGAGGAGATGAGTCGGCCGCTGTACGAGCGTCTCGTCCGCGTCGCCACGACGCTCGGACTGGACCCGCCCGGTGCGGCGCACGTCGGCGGCGCCTCCGACGGCAACTTCACCGCCGCGCTCGGCGTGCCGACGCTCGATGGCCTCGGGGCCGTCGGCGACGGTGCCCACGCCGAGGGCGAACACGTCGAGGTGGCGTCGCTGCCCGAGCGGGCCGCGGTGGTCGCGGCCCTGACCGACGAGTTGCGGCGCGGTGGCAGCCGGCGGTGAGGCGTTGAGCCGCGAAGACGTCGCGGTGCTGCGGTGTCCGCACTGCGGCCAGGCGCTCGCCCGGGACGAACGCGTGTGGCGGTGCCTGTCCGGGCACAGTTTCGACGTCGCCAGGCAGGGCTACGTGAACCTGCTCGCCGGCGCGAAGACACCCGGCGGTGACACGGTTCCGATGGTCGAGGCCCGCGAACGGGTGCTGTCGGCGGGGCATCTCGACGTGGTGACCGCGTCGCTGACGGCCGCCTGCGACGACCTTCCCGCCGGGATCCTGGTCGACGTCGGCGCCGGCACCGCACATCACCTCGTCCGGTTGCGTCGGGCGTTGGGGGAGCGACGTGCCGTCGCGATCGACGTCTCGGTGCCTGCGGCCAGGCGTGCGGCGCGCGCCGACCCCGAGGCCACGACCGTCGTTGTCGCCGACGTGTGGCGCCCCTGGCCCCTGATGGACAGCGTCGCCGCGGCCGTGCTGGTCGTGTTCGCTCCGCGCAACGCCGCCGAGGCCGCGCGCGTGCTCGTGCCGCGTGGCCGGCTGGTCGTGGTGACGCCCGCGGATGAGCACCTCGCCGAACTGCGGGAACGGCTCGGCCTGCTGGCCATCGAACCGGGCAAGGACGAGCGGCTCCGCGCCGAACTGGCCCCTCACCTCGACCACCTCGACACCCGTGAGATCCGCACACAGGTCCACGTCGACCGGGCCGACGCGGCCGCGTTGGCCACCATGGGCCCGACCGGGCACCACCTCGACGCCGCGCAACTGCAGGAGCGGGCCGCCGCGCTCGCGGCGACGACGACCGTGACGGTCGCCGTGCGCGTGCATCGTTTCGTGCGCCGGTGACGCCGGTGCCCGGCGCCCCCTCAGGTGTCGCGGCGCTCCACCAGGACCCGTCGGCCGTGCGCGCCGGTGTCGTCGGACCACTCGTCGACGACCTCGAGGCGGCCGTCCCCACGTCGCTGGAGGCGTGCCCGCCCGCGGCCGACGACCTCGACCCCGCCGGTGTGGCGTTCCTCGGTGTGCACGAACCGGTAGCGGAACACGTCGTCGACCAGGATCCCGGCCAGCTCGCCGTCGGTCATCCGGTGTGCGTGGTAACGCGCGATCGCCCGACGTCCCTCCTGCAGGAACTTGAACTCGAGCCCGTGACCTCGGGGCCCCTCGATGGTCTGGTCGACCTCGAACCACAGCCCGTGCAGGTCGTAACCGCGCCCGGCGAGCCGGTGACGGCCGCCCTCCCAGTCCCCACGTGTGAGCGCGTAGCCCCACTCGTTGGCGGCCGGACCGTCGGGCGTGGCGCGGTAGGAGTCGCGGTAGCGGGCCTCCATCCGGAAGCCGGCGGCGTTGAAGGCGCGCTGCATCGGCACGTTGTGCTCGTGGGCACGGCCGTGCAGCCGCAAGAGGTGGGGATTGGCCTGGAAATGGTGGTCGGCGAGCTGGCGCAGCACCTCACGACCGACGCCCTTGCCGCGCAACTGCGGGGCGATGCGGATCGACATCCGCGCGTCCTCGCCGTCGAGGCCGGTGACGAGGGTGAAGCCGCCGGGTGTGCCGTCGACCACGATCGCCCAGCCCCAGCGGTCGTCGGACGCCCACACGCCCTCGTCCAGTTCGGCCGCGAGCTTCTCGACGTCCCAGCCGTAGCCGCGCGCGAGCGCCGACGCGGTCGCGCGATCCACCTCGACGATCCACTCGGCGTCGTCGGAGACGAGCACGCGGAGATGGACCTCCGGTCGGTCGGCAGCCACGAAACGCCCCTCGTCGTCGACCCGGCACCGCCGTGCACTGACGGTGCAGAACGTACACGTACCACGTCGCGCGAGCCGATGGGAGGACGCTTACGGTGGGTGCCCCCAGGCGCACGACGCGTCACGCCGACCCGCTGGACGAGCCATGCCGACCGAAGACCCGGGCCGCGCGCACGTCGGCGCCACGGCCATCGAGATGGCGGCGGCCATCCACGATGGGAGGGTCCGCGCCCGGGACCTGGTCGCCGCGCACCTCGATCACCTGGCCGACGTCGAACCGCAGCTGGGCGCGTTCGTGTCGGTCCGTCGAGACCTTGCGCTCGATGAGGCCGACGCGCTCGACGCCCGCGCCGACCTCGACGACCTTCCGCTGGCCGGCGTCCCCGTCGCCATCAAGGACGTCGCGCACCTCGCCGGTGAGCCGAGCCGCTTCGGCTCGCGAGCGTCCTCGGCCGAGCCGGCGCCAGAGGACGAAGCGGTGGTGGCCCGCATCCGGGCGGCCGGCGGGATCCCGATCGGCAAGACCCGGGTTCCGGAGCTGTCGCTGTGGGGCACCTCCGACGACCGTGACGGCACCGCGGTCAGCCCGTGGGACCCGTCGCGGACCGCGGGCGGTTCTTCGGGTGGGTCGGCGGCGGCGGTCGCCGCCGGTGTGGTTCCGCTGGCGCTGGGCTCCGACACGTTCGGCTCGGTGCGCATCCCGGCGGCCGCCTGTGGCGTGTTCGGTCTCAAGCCGGGGCGGCCCCTTGCACCAGTCGAGGTGGCCGGCGAGCGTCACGGCTTCGGCATGAGTCGGTACGGGCCCCTGGCGACCACCGTGGCCGACGCTGCCCTGCTCTTCGACGTCGTGGCGGGCACCGACCACCTCCGGGTTCCGACCACCGAGGCGCGCCCGCTGCACGTCGCCGTGTCCTGGGCTCCGCCCGCGCCCGGTGTGGTCATCGGCCGTCAGTGGATCGAGGCGGCGATCGAGGCCGGGCGGCTGTTGCGCTCCGTCGGCCACGCCGTCGGCCACGCCGACCCGGCGTACGAGCCCGGTACGGTCCCCGCCGTCCTGAGCCGGTGGGCCGGCGCCGCCGCCCGCGACGTCGAGCTGTTGCGGCTCGAGGAGGCGGCGCTGCAATCGCGAACCCGAACTCACGTCGCGCTCGGCCGGATGCTTCTCGAGCGCGACGCCGTCAAGGACGCGCAGGCCGAGCGCTGGCAGGATCGTCTCGCGGAGCTGTTCGACACCTACGACGTGCTCGTGCTCCCCACGCTCGCCCGTGACCCGCTGTCGGCTCGGACCTGGCACACGGCAGGCTGGGCGATGAACGCCGTCGCCAACCTCACGGCGTACCCGCTCACGGCGGCCTTCAACCTCGCCGACGTGCCGGCGGCGGCGGTGCCGCTGTGGCACCACAACGGTCGGCCGCTGTCGGTGCAGGTCGTCGCCGCCAACGGCCGTGAGGACCTGGTCCTGGCCGTGGCGGCCGAACTGCAGCGGTTGCGTCCCTGGACGCGCCACGCGCCCGGGTGGGGCGTGCCGGCCTCGTAGTCGAGGTGGCCGCCCCCGCCGGGCGCGTGGGTGCTGCGATGGCGCCGGAGGTCAGCCGAAGCGGACCGTCGACGGGGTGGCGGACGCCTCGGTCCACGCCGACTCGCTTCCGGCGAGCCGGTACAGGAACGCGGCGGTCTGCTGACGGGTGACGGGGTAGTGGCCGGCGAACCGGTCGGCGGTCAGACCGCCGGTGATGTCGTGGTGACGCAGCCACGACACGGCGGCGGCGTCACGGTCGCGCACGTCGACGAAGGGATGCTGCGGTGCACCGGTCGGTTGGCCGGCCAGTGCGTACAGCATGCGGGCCATCTGGGTCCGCGACAGAACCTCGTTGGGTGCGAACCGGCCGTCACCGACGCCGCCGATGATGCCCTCCGCGACGGCCCACCGCAGGGCGGGGTTGTAGTGCGCGTCTGCGGGGACGTCACGGAAGCCGTGCGCGACGTTGGAGGTGGGCTGGTCCATCAGGCGCCACACGAAAGCGACCATCTGCGAACGGGTCACCTCCTGGCCGGGACGGAAGTTGCCGTCGCTGAAGCCGGTGGTGATGTTGACGTCGGAGGCCCAGGAGATCTCCTTGACGAAGCGGTGCTTCGAGCCGACGTCCTTGAACGGACCCGGGGCGGCCGCGACGCGCGCCTCGCCGATGTCAGGGGCGGTCCAGAACGAGGTCTTCCGCTGGGCGCCGTCCCACGTGAAGCTGAAGTGGATGTGGTCGGTGTGGGGGCTGGCACCGGTGTAGGCGCGCCAGCCGTCGTTGGGCCGGTAGGCGTTCCAGACCTGGCGGTTCCAGATGATGTACATGATGCCGAAGCGGCGGGCCATGGCGTGCTTGTTGCCGTGCTCGTCGGTCGCGAGCAGCCAGCCGAGCAGTTCGTCGGCCTTGCGACGGTCGGTGGCGTTGTTGGCGTTGAGCATCCAGTCGTAGGCGCGGCCCTCCTTGTGCTCGCTCTTGCCGCCGGAGGAGCAGCTGCGCAGGATGCCGCCGCCGTTGGCGCCGTAGGCCTTCTGCAGCAAGGCTCGGAAGTCTCGGACGCCTGGCTGCTCAGTCGACAGGCAGCGGGTCTGGCCCTCGTAGCGGGCGTAGGCGTCGATGGCGGGTCCGAAGTCGCGGACCTGCGGGGGTGCAGCGAATGCGGGTGCAGCGATGGTTGCCAGCAGGCCGGCCATCAGTCCGACGACGAGGAAGCGCTGGCGCAGGGTGGAGGTACGTGGCAAGGGGATCCCCTTGGTCGGCAGCAGAGGACGGCATCGCCGATGGGGGCCGATGCCACACCACGTCCGGGGACCTCGAGCTGGTCCCCGCGAGGTGGTACGCGCGGGCTCTCCGCACGCTCACTCCCGGCCGTTCGTGCACCGGCCG
Source organism: Egicoccus sp. AB-alg6-2 (assembly GCF_041821025.1). Lineage (NCBI taxonomy): Bacteria > Bacillati > Actinomycetota > Nitriliruptoria > Egicoccales > Egicoccaceae > Egicoccus > Egicoccus sp. AB-alg6-2. The sequence goes on from NZ_JBGUAY010000008.1 coordinate 20,384, forward strand.
GGGAGCGGAAGTCGGGACGGACAGTGGCCATCCCTCAGGGTTACGGTCGGGGAGTAGAGCCGACACCTGTAGTGGAAGGCAGGCTTTGCCGGTTCTCCGGGCGGGTTGCGCATGCCGGGAACTCAGCCGCGAACTGGGCCGTTCACGGCCCTGAAGGCGCCGCACGCGCACTTGCCCTGGCCGGCTCGGCTAGTTCCGCTGCCGGGGGTGTCAACGCTCTGCCATCACCGTCCCGACCGAGGCTGACGTCGCCTCCCGTGCCCCTTCATGGCCCGTCGCGACGGGTCCAGGGCTACAGCTGGTCGGTCGGAACCGGATCGTCGACCGGCCCCATCGGGTCGTCGTCGGCCCGCGGTTCGATGACGGCGTCCGCTTCGGCGCGCAGGCGCAGTTCGTTGCCGACCGCGGACAGGACCGCGGCGATCGGGACGGCGAGGAAGGCCCCGACCACGCCGGTCAGGGCCGCGCCCGCGGTCAGCGCCGACAGGATCACGACCGGATGCAGCGACACGGCGCGGCGCATGATGACCGGCTGAAGGACGTTGGACTCCAGCTGCTGGACCGCGACCACCACCAGCAGCACCAGCAACGCCTGCTGCATCCCGCCCGCGGCCAGGGCGACCAGCACGGCCAGCAGTCCCGTCACGAAGGCGCCGATGACGGGGATGAAGCCGCCGAGGAACACCAGCACGGCGATCGGCAGCACCAGCGGCACCCGCAGGACGGCCAGGCCGATGCCGATGCCGATGGCGTCGATCAGCGCGACCGCGGCGGTTCCGCGCACGAACCCCGCGAGCGCGGCCCATGCCCGACGCCCCGTGGCACGCACGGTGTCACGGTGGTCCTCGGGGCTGCGGGCCAGCATCCAGGCCACGATCTGCTCGCCGTCCTTGACGAAGAAGAACAGCAGGACCAGCGCCAGCAGCAGGGCGGCGATGGCCTGGACGACGCTGGCCGCACCGCTGAGGACCTGCCCGGCGACCGCGCCGCCACGCTCCTGGACCGCCTGGGTCATCTGGCTCAGATAGCCGTCGATCTCGGCCCGATCCCAGTCGAAATTGGTCTCGAGGAGGCCGAACAGGGTGTTGACGGCTTCGAGGACGGTCGGGCGCAACTCCTGTACCTGGGTCACGAACGCGGGAGTGAGCGCGGCGATGAGCCCACCGATGGCGAGCAGGCCGCCACCGACGACCAGCAGCGCCGCGGGTGCGCGTGGCATGCCGCGGGCCTCGAGCGCCCGCGCCGGAGGTACGCACAGCGTCGCCAGGATGAGGGCGATGATGATCGGCAGCGTCACCAGCGACAGGCGGGTGAGAACGAACAGCACCGCCACCGCGCCGATGAGCAGCACGAGCAGCCGCCAGCCCCAGGCGGCGGCCGTGGTCAACCACGATGGCACCCGTTGGTGCTCGGCCGGTAGCACGCGGCGGCGTTCGGGCGCGGCCGATGCCGGTGTGCTGGCGACCGGCTCGGCGTCGCTGTTCACGGGGCCCGTTCTCGCGGCAGCTGGGATGCGCAGGATAAGCGGCATGTGCGGGGTGCGACCGAATCCCGAACGGCGGGCTGGTCGGTTGACCGACCGGGATCCGAGGGGCATATTCCGCGCCGCAAGGCGCGCGGCGGCGCCACTGGACCGAGGCTCGGGCGCGATGACGGACAGGTCGGTGCGACCCGAGACGACCGTGCGCGGCGGCGGCGCGGCTCAGGGGAGTGCCGAAAACCTTGTCCGAGCGGACGGCGACGGCGGCGACCGCGGCATGCTCGAGGCCGCCATCTCACGATTGCGGGCCGACAACGAGGGTCTGCGGACCTCCCTGCGGCACCGGGCGGTGATCGAGCAGGCCAAGGGCGTGCTGATGGCCCGTACGGGCTGCTCGCCGGACCAGGCGTTCGAGCGCCTGGTCCGCCATTCCCAGCAGAGCCAACAGAAGCTGGTGCGGGTCGCCGCCGCCGTGGTCGGCGCCACCGTCACCGCCACCGAGCCGGTCGCCGCCGACGCCGACTTCGACCTCGGCGCCCTGTTCGGCACGGCCGGCAGCGACGACGACGGCCCGGCCCGACGCGCCGACCGTCGCCTGGCGGGTGTCGCGCTCGAGGCTGCGCACGACCTCGAGGAGTTGGCGCAGATCCTCGCGCACGAAGCGGCGGGCGACCTCGCCCCCGACGCCGTCCTGCTGGCGGCCATCGAGCCGGACGGTGCGCTCCGCCTCGTCGCCGGCACCGGCTACGACCGGCAGACGATGTCGGCCTGGCAGCGGATCCCACCGTCTCTCGACATCCCGCTGGTGGCGGCTGCGCGCTCGCACACCCCGGTGTTGCTGGACGACTTCGACGCCCGGAGCGAGCGCTACCCGGCGACCCGACAGATCCCGCGGGTCTACGAGGCACAGGCCAGCGTGCCGTTGCAGGCCGGTGGTCGCACCGTCGGCGTCATCGGCATGTCGTGGCGGGCGCGACGCCGCTTCGACGAGGCGGACCAGCGGCGCCTGGTCGAGATCGCCCGTCAGACCGTGGCGCCGTTCCTGCGCCTGCTCGTGCTCGACGACGAGGAACTGCCCCACGTCGCGGTCGAGGTGATGCGCACGCGGTGGTTCAAGGCGGCCCTCGATGCCGTGATCGTGCCGCTGTTCCTGCTGACCCCGTTGCGTGACCCCGACGGGACCGTGCGCGACTTCGAGGTCATCTTCGTCAACCGGGCGGCGTTGGCCGCCGACGACACCGACGCCAGCCGGATCGTCGGCCGCACCGTGCTGACGCTGTACCCCCGCACGGCCGGTCGGCACCTCTTCGGGGTGTTCTGCGATGCGCTCGAGTCGGGGACGGCCGCGCACTTCGACCGCATCCCGGCGCTCGAGCTGGTCGACGGCACCGCCGACGACAGCGTGGTCGAGCTGTCGGTGGCGCCCATCGGGGACGGCCTGCTGGTCAGTTGGCGGCGCCGAACCGAGTGAGGGCGGGGCGCGAATCACGGCGCGCTTCAGGCTCCGCTAGCGCGTCGCGCCCGCCTCGTCCGGCCTCACCGACACCCCGCGCGTCCTGCGCGCTGTGCAACGACGGCAAGCGGTGGACGGGGCTGTGGACAACCCGGGTCCCGGTTGTGTGAAACCTTGGGACTGCACCGCGCACTTGCTGTGGGAACACCACATGTTGTGGTCCCCAGCCGGTCTTTGCCACTAGTGGTTGTGTATCGCGGGTTCGAGACCTCGGACCGGTTGCTTGCGTACGGTCACCTCGGACGCAACAGTGGGAGTCCTGGTCACACGCGTGTAGTTCCATCGACACGACACGCGGGCAAGGCCGGCGGACAGACCACGACGTCGTACCCTCGGGGAAGCTGGGGGCGGGAAAAACAAGGAGCGCGCCTGATGGCGGAGACCACCGCGGACGAGATCAACCTCACCACCGATGCCCCGGGCAAGTCCCTGCGTGTGGTCAAGAACGGTCGCAAGGCCGGCCTCAAATTCGAGCGCTTCTTCACCCGAGCCGGCGTGCACCCCTACGACGAGCTCGAGTGGGAGTTGCGGGACGCGGTGCTGACCAACTGGCGCGACCAGACGGTGTCGTTCGAACAGCGCGGGGTGGAGTTCCCGTCGTCGTGGTCGATGATGTCGACCGTCATCGTGGCGCAGAAGTACTTCCGCGGCACGCTCGGCACGCCCCAGCGCGAACGCTCCGTCAAGCACATGATCGACCGCGTCGCCGACACCATCGGCGGCTGGGGGACCCAGGGTGGCTACTTCGCCGACGAGGAGTCGGCCGAGGTGTTCGTCGCCGAGCTCAAGCACCTGCTGGTCAACCAGAAGGCCGCGTTCAACTCGCCGGTGTGGTTCAACGTCGGCGCCGAGGACAAGCCGCAGTGCTCGGCATGCTTCATCCTCTCGGTCGAGGACACGATGAGCTCCATCCTCAACTGGTACGTCGAGGAGGGCACGATCTTCAAGGGCGGCTCGGGCGCGGGCATCAACCTGTCGTCGATCCGCTCGTCCAAGGAGATCCTCAAGGGCGGCGGCGAGGCGTCCGGTCCCGTGTCGTTCATGCGCGGCGCCGACGCGTCGGCCGGCACGATCAAGTCGGGCGGCAAGACCCGCCGTGCGGCGAAGATGGTCATCCTCAACGTCGACCACCCCGACATCGAGGAGTTCATCTGGACCAAGGCGCGCGAGGAGAAGAAGGTCCGCGTCCTGCGCGAGGCCGGCTTCGACATGGACCTCGACGGCGAGGACTACGCCTCGATCCAGTACCAGAACGCCAACAACTCGGTGCGGGTCACCGACGAGTTCATGAAGGCCTACGAGGAGGACCGCGACTACGCGTTGCGCGCGGTCACCACCGGCGAGGTGCTCGAGACCAAGTCCGCCCGTGACGTGATGCGCCAGCTGTCGCAGGCGTCGTGGGAGTGCGCCGACCCGGGCCTGCAGTACGACTCGACCATCAACGACTGGCACACCACGCCCGAGTCGGGCCGCATCAACGGCTCCAACCCGTGCAGCGAGTACATGCACCTCGACAACTCGGCGTGCAACCTGGCCTCGCTCAACCTCAAGAAGTTCTACGACTACGAGGCCGGCCGGTTCGACGTGGACGCCTACAAGCGCGCCGTCGAGGTGATCTTCACCGCGCAGGAGATCATCGTCGGGTTCAGCAGCTACCCGACCGAGGCGATCGGCGAGAACGCGATCGCGTACCGGCAGCTGGGCCTGGGCTACGCCAACCTCGGTGGCCTGCTGATGTCGATCGGGCTGCCCTACGACTCCGACGAGGGTCGTGCGTGGTGTGGCGCCCTGACCGCGCTGATGACCGGTCACGCCTACCGGACCTCGGCCGAGATCGCCCGGGTGACCGGCCCGTTCGCCGGCTACAAGAAGAACGAGAAGCCGATGCTGCGGGTCATCGGCAAGCACCGTGACGCGGTCGAGGACATCGACCCCCGCCCGGTGCCGAAGGACCTGCTCAACGCCGCCCGGCAGTCGTGGGACGACGCGCTCGAGCTCGGCGAGAAGCACGGTTTCCGCAACGCGCAGGCGTCGGTGCTGGCCCCCACCGGCACCATCGGCCTGATGATGGACTGCGACACGACCGGCATCGAGCCAGACCTCGGCCTGGTGAAGATGAAGAAGCTGGTCGGTGGCGGCTCGATCTCGATCGTGAACCAGACGGTCCCGCAGGCACTACGCCACCTCGGCTACACCGAGGAGCAGGTCGAGGCGGTCGTCGCCTACATCGACGAGAACAAGACCATCCACGGCGCGCCGACGCTGCGCGAGGAGCACACCAAGGTGTTCCAGTGCGCCATGGGTGATGACGCCATCCACTACATGGGTCACGTGCGCATGATGGCCGCGGCACAACCGTTCATCTCGGGCGCGATCAGCAAGACCTGCAACCTTCCCGAGGAGGCCACGGTCGAGGACGTCGAGCAGTTGCACTACGACGCCTGGAAGATGGGCATCAAGGCGATTGCGATCTACCGCGACAACTGCAAGGTGGCGCAGCCGCTGAGCGTGTCGAAGAAGTCGGACGCCAAGGTCTCGTCTGCCGCTTCCGCGGAGGCGGTCGAGGTCAGCCACGTGCCGATGCGGCGCAAGCTGCCCAAGACCCGTCCGTCGCAGACGATCTCGTTCAAGGTCGGCGACGCCAAGGGCTACATCACCGCCGGCGAATACCCCGGTGACGGGCTGGGCGAGATCTTCGTCAAGCTCGGCAAGCAGGGCTCCACGCTGTCGGGTCTGCTGGACGCCTTCGCGATCAGCGTCTCGATCGGCTTGCAGTACGGCGTGCCGCTCGAGAGCTACGTCAGCAAGTTCATGAACATGCGCTTCGAGCCGGCCGGTATGACCGACGACCCGGAGATCCGGTTCTCCACGTCGATCGTGGACTACCTGGCCCGCAAGATCGCGATCGAGTACCTCCCCTACGACAAGCGTGAGCAGCTGGGCATCTTCACCATCGAAGAGCGCACCGCGATGCTCGACGAAGGCAACGGCCACGAGGAGCCGGCAGTGCCGAAGGCCCCGACGGCCGAGGCGGTCGCCGCAGCGAAGGAACTGCCGAAGTTCGACGGAGGCAGCGTCCCCGTCGACCACGACGCCCCGATGTGCTTCGAGTGCGGCATCAAGATGAAGCGCGCCGGCGCCTGCCACGTCTGCGAGAGCTGCGGCACCACCAGCGGCTGCAGCTGAGCTGACCAGGAAGAACCGATGAACACCGTGAGGGCCGCCCAAGAGGGCGGCCCTCACGCCGTCGCAACGAAGGAGGTGATCAGCATGGCGAAGAATGGCCCCAAAGGTGGCGGTCGCATCGGCGCGGTGAAGAACCGCACGCAGTTCGAGAATCCGGCGACTGGCACCTACACAAAGCGCAATGCCACGACCGGTCAGTTCATGAACAACAAGGCCGATTCCAACCCGTTCAAGGGCATCCGTCGCGAGAAGTGATCCACAACCAGCATGCCGCCGCCTGACTCGATGTCACAGCGCGGCGGCATGCTGTTGCGATGGATGTTCGCCTCGACGAGCTGCTCGGCCAGAGCGGCATCTGCGCCCGCGGTGTGGTCCACGGCGGCGACGGTGAGATCAGACTCCGCTCGGGCCACCGTCTCAGTGGGTTGACCGCCGCCGAGATCCTCGTCGCTGACGATGCGGGCCCCCGATGGACCTCCCTCGACGCCCTTGAGCCGGGGGGCTACGTGGCCGTCCGGTACGGCGGCTGGCTTTGGCCGACCGAGGCGCCCAGACTGGACGGCTTCGCCCCCTCGCCTGCATACGGTCGCCAGAAGTCGATTCAGATCCCCGATCGGCTGGATGACGACCTTGCCCTGCTGCTGGGCATGTACGTCGCTGAGGGCTCGAGCGTCGCCAGCAACTGGACGGTTAGCATCACAAATGCCGACAGCGGCGTGCGCGAACTCACCGCCCGACTGATCCGCGAGAAGTTCGGGACCGAGCCGTTCATCCAGATCGGCTATGGCCGCTGTGGGTCGACGAGGCTCGCCTCGAAGCGGTTCATCGAATGGCTGGATTTCGTCGGTGCCGGTCGCACTGCCTACAAGAAGCGCATTCCAAGAGCTGTGCTGGCGGCTCCCCGCTCGAGCGTGCTGGCGTTCATCCAGGGGCTCGGGCTTGACGGGTACTCGACGCAGGTGGGGTACTCGCCGCGGTGGGCAATCTGCGTCGCCTCGTCAGGTCTCCTCGATGACCTTCAGATTCTGCTGACTCGTCTCAGCATCGTCCACTCTCGCATCGAGAAGCTCAACAAGGACAACGGCAAGACCTACGGCGAAGTCTTCGTCAGCGGCGGCTCGGCCCTCGAACTTTTGCGCCTCGCGCCATTCCTGGAGGTCAAGAAGGTCGCGTCGGCGAGCCGCCTCATGCAATTGCATCCGCGAGGCGGCGCAGCCGACCAGGTGCCCGGCATCAACGGCCGTGACCTCTACTACGCCATACCCCGAGGCAAGTTCGGGCGGCACGGGTACGGCCACCGGTCGAAGTTCACGCATCTACTCGACACACGGAGTGTCCGCGTCAGCCGCCGATCGCTGGAGCGTGTCGCATTGATCCCGGGCGTCGCCATGCCTGCGTGGGGTGAGACTGTGCTCACCGCTCACTTGCACTTCTCTCCCCTCCGCCTCCTCAGGCAGCCGGGTCCGTGGCGAATCGACGAGCGCGAGGACCATTCGTGAATACGCCACAGTGCGAGACCCACGTTGCAATCCCGCTGCGGGCGCTACCGCGGAAGCGCCCGCAGCGGGCCGGACCCGCCCATCCTGACGTCTCGGCTTCCGGTTCCAATGGGGCGAGTCGCCGGCCACAGCGGCTGTCACTACGTGGTGTGATAATCGGCCTTTCGCCGACATTGAGGTACGACGGATGACTGGGCGACGGGCACTTCTCCGCTCGGAGGTGACGGGGCACTGGGAGGCCCTCGAGGTTGTGAATGATGCGGACGCGCTGCTTCATCACCGAGCACCGGATCCGTACCTTCTTGTCGAGTCCGGCCGCTCGGGACCGAGCCGCAAGTACTTATCGCTACACCCGAGCCCTGAGGCGGCCGCCGAATATCACTTGGGGCAGGAGTACGCGGACGACTGGAAGGTCGACTATCTGGTTCATCTCGACTCGGGGGAGCGTCTATCGCCCGAGTTGGCGATCGGGTGGTCGCCGTGATCTAGAGGCGCAGCCGTGCTCGGAGCACCATCCGGGTGCGCGTCAACTACGGTCCCCGAGCATGGAAAGCCAGGGGTTGCCGCCGGGGCGGTACGACGCGGTGCTCGATCGGCGCCTGGCTGCGGCAATCGCTTCGCTTCCGGACGCCTCGGCGGAGACGGCGCAACTCGATGACGCGGAGCAGTCGTACCGGCTCGCGCACCACGTAGCCACGGTCATCACGCAGAGGCTTGCGGGGCTTGAGCCGGACCAGCGGCTCGCGGCGGTCGATCGGCTCGTGCGGCACCTCGACGCGCCTGACGCGGGCATCGAGTCGCCCGTCCGACTGTTGCGCTCCATCGCCGCGCCGGACGGCCGTCATCGCGCGGCGCCCGGCGTGCCTCTCGGCCAGCACGATCTGCTCGTCAATGCGCGCGGCGAGCCCGGGCTGGCCGCCGAGCTCAAGCGTGAGTTGGCCAGCGCCGACCGGATCGACCTGATCGTCGCGTTTGTGCGCTGGTATGGGGTTCGGCTGCTCGTCGATGAACTGCGTGAAGCGATCGCGCGGGGCGTGCAGGTCCGGTTGCTGACCACGACCTACACCGGCTCGACTGAGGCCGAGGCGCTGCGGCGCCTGCGCGACCTCGGTGTCGACATCCGCGTGTCCTACGACACCCAGGTCACCCGCCTGCACGCCAAGGCATGGATCTTGCACCGCGACACCGGCTTCAGCACCGCCTTCGTCGGCTCGTCCAACCTCACCCACAGCGCCATGGTCGACGGCCGCGAATGGAATGTTCGGCTGTCACGCGCCGCCACGCCGGCGCTCTACGACAAGGTCGCGACCGCGTTCGACGCCCAGTGGGAATCCGGTGACTACGAGCCCTTTGACCGGCAGCGGTTCGAGCGAGCCGTCGCCGTCACCCGACGCGTCGACGAGGCGTCGGCGCTGTCGGGGCTCGAACTGCGCGCCTGGCCCTACCAGGACGAGATCCTCGACGCGCTGACCGTCGAACGCGAGGTCCACGGCTCGCGCCGTAACCTCGTGGTCGCCCCAACCGGCACCGGCAAAACCGTCGTCGCCGCCCTCGACTACCTGCGCCTGCGACGCCAGGAGAACCGCGACCTCAGCCTGCTGTTCGTTGCCCACCGCGAGCAGATCCTGCGTCAGTCCCGCCGCACCTTCCGGGAGGCACTCGGCGACGGCTCGTTCGGGGAACTGCTCGTCGGCGGGCACCGGCCCACCGACGGCCGCCACGTCTTTGCCTCCATCCAGACCCTGTCGTCGCCGGCGTCGCGGGACGTGATAGCCGACGATTTCGACATCGTCATCGTCGACGAGTTCCACCATGCTGAGGCACGCACCTACGAACGGCTGCTCGACCGGCTGACGTCGAGGTGGCTGCTCGCCCTGACCGCGACGCCGGAGCGCACCGACGGCCTCGACGTGCGCCGCTGGACCGACGGACGCACCGCCTTCGACATGCGGCTGTGGCACGCGCTCGACCGCGAACTGCTCGCCCCGTTCCAGTACTTCGGCATCGCCGACGTCGCCGACCTGCAGCAGGTCCGCTGGACCGCCGGCCAGTACGACCGCGGCGACCTCGGCCGGCTCTACACCGGCAACGACGCCCGCGACCGCCTGGTCGTCCGCCAGGTGCAGCGCATCGTCGCCGACCCGACCAGCATGCGCGCCCTCGGGTTCTGCGCGACCGTCGAGCACGCCCACCACATGGCCAAACTGTTCAACCGCCAGGGCTGGCCCGCCGTCGCGATCGACGCGACCACCGACCAGGCCCAACGCGAGGCCCACATCCGTGCGCTCGAAGCGGGGGAGATCACCACTATCTTCACCCGCGACGTCTTCAACGAGGGCGTCGACATCCCCAGCGTCGACACCATCCTGCTGCTGCGCCCGACCGAGTCGGTCACCGTCTACCTGCAGCAGATCGGTCGCGGGCTGCGCCGCCATCCCGACAAGCCGGTGTGCACCGTGCTCGACTTCGTCGGTCAGCACCGCAGGGAGTACCGCTACGACCTGCGGCTGCGGGCGCTGACCGGGTTGCCTCGCCGTCAGCTCGCGCAGGCCGCCGAGGACGGCTTTCCCTACCTGCCGTCGGGCTGCCACCTCGAGCTCGACCGCCAGTCCCGCGAGTGGGTCGTCGACAACCTCAAGCAGGCCGTGCTTGCCAACCGCCGCTCGCTGATCCGTGAACTGCAGAGCCTGGCCGCCCGCGAACCGGTCCGTCGGGCCCCACCGCTGGCCGACTTCCTCGTCGAGACAGGCGTCGAACTCGAGGACGTCGCGAAGGCCGGGGGATGGGCGCTGCTGCGCCGTGGCGCCAACCTCGACGATCGCCCGGTCGGACCCGACGAGGACGTCCTGCGCAAAGGCGTGCGGCGTCTGCTCCACCTTGACGACGCCGAACGGATCGACCGACTGTACAACTGGCTGTCCGCTGACCGGCCACCCGTCTTGGCCGCCGAGGTGGATCGTCGGCGGGCATGGATGTTCCTCGTGACCCTATGGTCGTTGCGCGGCGCGCCGGACGAACTCGACGCGGCCTGGCGGGGCGTCTGGGAGGCGCCGGCGCTGCGAGAGGAACTGCTCGCGACCCTGCCGCTGCTGCGCGAGCGGATCAGCCGCCCCTCGATCGCGCTGCCTGACGGCGACGTGCCGTTGCGCCTGCACGCGAGCTTCACGCGTGACGAGATCCTCGCTGGCTTCGGGCGGCTGACGCCGGGGGAGCGTTATAGCCACCAGGCCGGTCCGTGGTGGCACGAGCCGGCGAAGACCGAGGTGCTGTTCATCACGTTGCAGAAGACCGAGGCCGAGTACTCGCCGACGACGCTGTATCGCGACTACGCACTCAGCCGCGAGCTGTTCCACTGGGAGTCGCAGAACATGACGCGCCTCGATTCGGCGTCCGGCCGTCGCTACGTCGAGCAGCGCAGCAACGGCGTGCGCATCCTGCTTGCAGTCCGCGCCTCGAAGCAAGACGCCTGGGGCACCACACGCCCCTACGTGCTGCTCGGGCCAGCCGACTACGTCCGCCATGAGGGCGAGCGCCCCATCGCCCTCACGTGGCGGCTGGCCAACCCGATTCCGGCCGACCTCTACGAAGTTTTCAAGGTCGCCGCCGCCTGACCAGCAGCCACATCGCGACACGCCTACGCAACGGATGCTGAACTCCAAGCCGTACGCGTCGATGACCGCTGCTTGCATCGTTCGTCCTTCGTTCGGAGCGCTACGTGGACCCGAAGTGGTGCCGTCACCCGGTCGTGCGCAGTGCCGTCGCAGGTTCGATCGCGGCGGCGCGGGCCGCTGGCCATGCGGTGGCCGCGAGGGCGGCGGTCAGAGGCAGGGCGATGATGACCAGAAGCGCTGCCCACGGGATCTGGAAGACGAGCTGCCCGTCGCCGAACGCTTCTGCGCCGGCCATCAGCTGCCGTGTCGTGAGCAGTCCGAGTACGACCCCGATGGCCGTGCCTTGCACGGCGATCATCCCCGCCTCGACGAGCAGCGCAGCACGGACCGTCCGTGACGGGAAGCCCATCGCGCGCAGCATGCCGATGGCCTGCCGCCGCTCGCGGACGGCACGGACCATGACGACGGCGAGGCCGGAGATGCCGACGAGGAGCCCCAGCCCGAGGAAGCCCTGCACGAGCGCCATGAAGCCGAGCTGCTGACGCACTGCCGCGGTCACGAGCGTCGAGAAGCTCACCGCCTCGGCGCCGCTGGAGAGGAACGCCGCGTCCAGCGCGGCGGCGACGGCCTCCGCGTCCGCGCCCTCGACGGCGAGGTAGCTGCGGGAGTCCACACCGCGGTCGCCAAGCACCTCGTTGGCCACGTCGCGGCCGACGAGCGCCCCGTTGTCGAGCCAGTCGAGGTCTGCGAGCGCGGCGATCCGCAGCTCGCGCTGCTGCCCGTCGGCCCCGATGACGGTGACGGTGTCGCCCACGCCGAGCGCTGCGGTGCCCATCGTGGTGACGAGGAACCCCTCGGGAACGATCGCGAGCGTCGGGTCGTCGAGCACCGCGCGAAACGCCTCGCTGTCGGTGGCGTAGGCGGGGTCGCGGCGAAACAGCGCAGGTGTTCCCCGTTCGAGGAGTCCGTCATCGATGCCGGTGAGCGTCGCCGGCAGCGCGCCGGGCAGGTGTGGGGCCTCGAAGGAGGCGGCGCCGCGCGTCAGCGTGGCGACGGCCGCGACATCCGCGCGCACGAGCAGGTCATCGGCCGCCACCGGGTCGGCCGGACTGCTGTCGAGCAGCACGTCCCAGCCGGCGGCGACGTCGCTGACCATGTCGTCGATCGTGCGCTCGAACGTCGCGGTGACGGCGGAGATGATGGTCACGGTGAACAGGACGAGGGAGAACATCGCGAGCAGCATCCCGGTACGGAACCGGCGCGCCAACGGGTAGGCCATGCCGAGCCGCGCAGCGAGGCCACGACGGCCGCCGCCGAGCCGGTCGAGGAGCACGCGCCACAGGCCGTCCAGGGCGACGGCCATCGCCACGGCACCGGCGGTGAGGACGACGCCCTGTGTGACGAAGGCCGCATCGTCGAGACCGCCCATGATGTCGGGGAACAGCGGCATCGCGCCGAGTCCCCAACCGAGGACGGTCCCGGCGACGAGCAACCGGGCGGCCCGCTCGGGGAGCGCCCGCCGCAACAGTGGACCCGCCGAGAACGCTGCCACGGGGACGCCGAGCAGGAGGGCGACGGGGTCCTCACCCAGGTAGCCGGCGAGGCCGGCGGCGCCGCCGAACAGCACGCCGAGGCCGCCGAGCACGAGCGTGGACCGGCGTAGCCGGACCGCCCGCGGCTCGGGCAGCTCGCGGATTGCACGGATCACGTTGAGCCGGGCGATGCGCACGCCGGTCAGCCACACCGTGGTCAGGGAGATGACGAGCCCGGCGAGGGCGCCGAGTGCGAGGCTCGTCGGCTCGACCACCAGCGGCAGGTCCAGGCTGCGTCCCGGCGGCGTGAACAGCCCGCCCGCGGACAGCGCCACGAGCCACCCGACCCCCACGCCGGCAAGCGAGCCCAGCACGGCGGCGGGCAGGGCGTAGAGCGCGCCCTCGAGAGCGAACGTGCGCGACAACCGCCGACGCGTGAAGCCGAGCGCGCGAAGCATCCCGAGCTCCGACCGGCGTTCCTCGGCGAGCATGACGAACAGGTTGACGAGCAGCAGGATCCCGGCGAGGACGCTGAACGCGCCAACGGTGGCGAACAGTTCCGTGATTGCGGCGCCGTCGCGGCGGGCGGCATCGACGATCGCGGCCTTCTCCGCGGTGACCTCGACAGGGTCGCCCGGCAGCCCCGCGACGGCGGCACGTACCTGCGCGGCGGCGTCGTCGGTGGCGTCCCTCGTGTCGAGGATCCCGCCGGCCAGGGAGACGAGCAGGTGCTCACGCGGCGGCTCGGCGCCGGCGGCGACGTCGACCGCGAGACGGGCGATCGTGCCAGGTAGCACGACCGCACCGCCGTAGCCGGCCAGGCCGACCTCGTCCACGACGTCGGCGACGGTCAGCTCGATCGTCGTCCCGTAGGCGTGGACGCGCACTGCGTCCCCTGCAGTGACGTCGAGCCGGTCGGCCACGGCGGCGTTGATCAGCAACGTTTGACTGTCGAGCGCAGGCGCGTCGGCGAGACCCGTGATGGACGGTTCGCTGCCGAAGCCGCGGGCCGCATCCGGGTCGACCTCGAGGAGACGGACCCGCGGCGCGGCCGCGCTCCCGTCTTCGGCCGCGACCGTCGCTGTGGCGGTGACGGCCGGCAGGAGGTCCTCGACCGCGGGGATGGCGGCCTGGTCGATCGCGGTGCGGACCGCTACAGCGTTGGTGCCTACGGGCACCGTGACGGTGAGGTCGATGGGGCCGTGCTGGGTCCGGGCGACGTCGGTGAGGGAATGCTCGAGGACGTCGCCGACGACCAGCGCCGAGGTGATGATCGCGGTGCCGAGCAAGGCTCCACCGACGACGAGCAGCGCCTCGGAGCGCCGGCGGCGGATGTTGCGGATGGCCAGCGCGAGGAGCGTGCGGTGGCGCGCGGCAGCGAACACGAGCGGCGCCAGCAGCAGCGCAGCCAGGGCGGCGAGGACGACGGTCATGCGCCCACCTCCGCGGTCACGGTGCCGCTGGCCTCGGGCGTGCCGTCGAAGACGACGCGGCCATCGCGGACCTGGATGAGGCGTTGCCCCGTCCTGCCCAGCGTCTCGTCGTGGGTGACGACCACCAGCGCCTGCCCGGCCGCGTTGACCTCGTGGAGCAGCTCGACGACCCCGGCGGCGGTGTGGCTGTCGAGAGCGCCGGTCGGCTCGTCGGCCCACACGAGGGCGGGCTCGGCGACCAGCGCGCGAGCGACGGTGACACGCTGCTGCTCACCGCCGGAGAGCTCACCAGGACGGTGGTCACCGCGGTCGGCCAGCCCGACCCGGGCGAGCATGGCGGCCGCCCGCTTGCGGGCCTGCGTCGTCGACGCGCCGGTGAGGAGCAGGGGCAGCTCGACGTTCTCGGCAGCGGACAGCACGGGGATGAGGTTGAACGCTTGGAAGATGAACCCCATGTGTCGTGCGCGGTGGCGGGTGCGGTCGGTGTCGGACATCGCGAACAGGTCGATGCCGTCGATGCTCACGGTGCCGGCATCGATGTCATCGAGGCCCGACAGGCAGTTGAGCAGCGTCGTCTTCCCGTTGCCGGAGGGGCCCATGACCATCACGAGCTCGCCAGGGTGCACGTCGAGGTCGATACCCCGCAGCGCGTGCACCTCCTGGGCGCCGGTCCGGTACGTCTTCGTCACCCCACGGGCGGACAGGATGGGGGCGGGCGAGAAGATCCCATCGGTGGCTCGGGCCGCGTCGGGCCGGGTGGTACGCATCGTGTCGTCCTTCTCGTCGGGTGATGTCGCGGCGGGTGGCGACGGCATGCACCGACGTTGACGGAACGGCAAGACGCCCACCTCGGTCCCGGGGCTCGACTTGCACCGGCCGCTCGAAGGGCGCCGAGCTCATGCTTTCGGCTGACGCGCCAGCACGCGGCTGCTCCGTAGGCTGTCGCGATGATGAACACGGTGCGATCGCTGCTGACAGAGCCTCGGCCTGATCAGCCGCCGGTGCCGCGGTGGCGGGACTGGGCGCTGGTCGCGGGGCTGCTCGTCTCGTCGGTGATCGAGGTCGCTGTACGCGACGGCGTCGCCTGGGGACCGGCGAGGGTGTCCTTCGTGGCGTTGCTGGCCGTCTGCTTGTTCCTGCGGCGGGCGCGACCGCTGGGTGTGGTGATGGTGATGTGGAGTGCGGTCGGGCTGCTGGCAGCGGCCGCCCTGCTGGGCGTCGACACGACCGCCTACGAGTTGAACTCCTACGTGTGGATCCTCGTCCTGCCCTACGCGCTGGTCCGCTGGGGTTCGGGCGTCGAGGTCGCCACTGGGATGGCGGTCGTGCTGACAGCCGGGGTGCTGGGGTTCGCCAGTGAGCCCCCGACGGCCGAGGACGCGATCGGCGGGTCGGTCGCGCTCGCCTTTCCTGCGGTGCTCGGGGCGTCGACCAGGTTCCGCGCGATGGCGCACCGCAGGGAGCTCGACGAGGTGAAGATGCGGGAGCGTGAGCAGATCGCCCGGGACCTGCACGACACGATCGCGCACCACGTGGCGGCCATCACCATCCAGGCGCAGGCCGGGCGGGCGGTGGCGGCGAGCGCGCCAGCCCGGGCGGTCGAGGCGCTGGCGGTGATCGAGGAGGAGGCGTCGCGGACGCTCGAGGAGATGCGGTCGATGGTCGGCGTGCTTCGAGATCGCGAGGGGCGGGAGGACCAGCACAGGCCCGACGTCCGTCACGCTCCCACGGCGCCGCGGCCGGGGGTGGCCGAGATCCCCGCGCTCGCGCCTGTGGGCGGGGACTGGCCACGCGTCGAGGTTGCACTGCGCGGCGACCTCGATGACCTGAGCCCCACGGTGGACGCGGCGGTGTACCGGCTCGCGCAAGAGTCGATCACCAACGCGGTGCGCCACGCCCGCCACGCGACCCGTGTCGAGGTCGTCGTTGAGGGCGACGCGGACGCGGTGAGCCTCACGGTCCGCGACGATGGGGAAGCGCGAGCGGGAGACCGCGCAGTTCGGCCCGGGTACGGACTGGTCGGGATGACCGAGCGCGCGAGCTTGCTCGGCGGGACGTTGTCGGCCGGGCCGGGCCGGGTGCGGACGGCGGCTGGACGGTGCGGGCGGTGCTGCCGCGGGCAGGTGGGCGCACATGACCATCCGCGTCCTCGTCGCCGACGATCAGGACATCGTGCGCAGCGGGCTCACCATGCTCCTCGACGCCCAACCGGACATCGCGGTGATCGGGCAGGCCCGCGACGGCCAGGAAGCGGTACGCCTCGCGAGGCAGCTGCGGCCCGACGTGTGCCTGTTCGACATCCGCATGCCGGAGCTCGACGGGATCGAGGCGACGCGGCAGCTCGCCGGCCCGGACATTGACGACCCGCTCGCGGTCGTGGTCATCACGACGTTCGACCTCGACGAGTACGTCCACGGCGCCCTCAAAGCTGGCGCCCGCGGTTTCCTGCTCAAGGACGCCGGCCCCGATCTGCTGGCGCAGGCCGTGCACGCGGCAGCAAAGGGCGATGCACTCATCGCGCCGAGCGTGACGGCGCGGCTGCTCTCGACCTTCTCGCGTGTCGAGCCGCAGCGACCGCCCCCGCAGCCGATCGAGCCACTGACCGCTCGCGAGGAGGAGGTCCTCCTGGCCGTGGCACGGGGCTGGACGAACGTGGAGATCGCCGACGGGCTCTTCATCAGCCTGTCCACCGCGAAGACCCACATCGCGAGCCTCATGCGCAAGCTCGGTGCGCGCAACCGCGTCGAGATCGCCATGTGGGCCTACGAGACCGACCGCATCCGCGGGTGACGCCGACCGCAAGGGCGGTCTCTCGGTCCGTCAGCCGGAAGGATGAGCTGCGTACCGGCCGTCCGGCTCGCCAGGTCGAGCCCGTGGACCGATGTGCCGGTTGCGCTCCACCGGCCATCGTGAACCTCAGCGATCACCGCTCGAGCCTGCTGCTCGACGACATGGAGCAACCACGATGAGCACATCACCGCAGCAACGCGAAGCCCAGCTCGACGACTTTCCGGTCCCCGTGCCGTTGAGGCTCGCGGCGGCCTGGACCAGCTTGATGTTCCTCTACATCTACGTCGATTACCTCCACCTGTACACGCCCGGCGTCATCGACGACATCCAGGCTGGCGTCGTCTGGGAGTTCGACATCAGCCAAACCTTCGTGACCGGTGCGCTCGCGCTCATGGCGATCCCGGCCGTCATGATCCTGCTTTCCACGACGCTGCCCGCCCGTGCGAACCGCGCCGCGAACCTGGTCGTGGCGTCGCTCTTCCTCCCCGTAACCATCTTCAACCTGGCCGGCGAGTCCTGGACCTTCTTCTACGGTCTCGGCGTCGTACTTGAAGTGATCCTCCTCGCCGGGATCATCCGCTGCGCCTACCGCTGGCCCCGAACCACTCGAGTCGCAGTTCGGACGGCACACGTCGAGGTGTGGGGGTGACCGCCCACCACCTCTCGTGCCGCAGGCCGGTGATCGCGTTCGCGCTCACCGGCCTGCTGGTGCTGCAGCCCGCCGCGGCGACGGCCGCCGCAGCGGACACCACGGCGATCCGTACCGGCGAGTCGGTAGGCATCGACCGCTGGGTCGAGGAGCGCGTGGGAGCACGGGATCTCCCGGGTGTCGCCGTTGCGGTCGTCCGCGGCGGCCAGGTCGTCCACCTTGCCGGGTACGGCGTCGCCGACGACACCGGCCGCCCGGTCACGCCTGACACGCCGTTCCTGCTCGGTTCGGCGTCCAAACCCTTCACCGCCGCGGTGGTCGGCCAGCTCGTCGAGGAAGGCGTCCTGTCGTGGGACGAGCCGGTGTGGCCGCACCTGGCACATCTCGTCGACCGGGCGCCGGACGGCTTCGAGACGGTGACGGTCGAACAGCTCATCACCCACACCGCTGGGCTGGGCATGTACGTCGGCGTCGCTGGTGAGGTGACCCTCCACGATGGCCCCAACGCCCTCGGACTGCGCGTCGCTGAGCTGCTGGCCCACCCTCTCGCCCACCCACCGGGTGACACGTTCGCGTACAGCAACGCCGGCTTCACGCTCCTCGCCGCCGTCGTGGAGCAGGTCGCGAGTGACCGCTTCGCGGACCAGCTCCAGGACCGCATCTTCGGCCAGCTGGGCATGAGCGGCTCGTTCGCGACCGCGGACGATCACCGGGCAGCCGACTTGGCGACCGGTCATCGCCTCTGGTTCGGCCGCTGGCGCCCGGCGGCGCTGCCCTACGACGACGCCGGGGTAGCCATGGGCTACGTCGCCTCCACAGCTCGCGACCTCGCCCGGTTCATGGAGGCACACCTCGAGAGCCATCCCGCGATCCCCGCCACCGCCGCCCAGATCGCCGCGGGCCCCGTGGAGCCGACCGGGTGGACCACCACGTTGGACGCCGGCTACGGGCGCGGCTGGTTCGTCGACGAGTTCGCCGGCACGACCGTCGTCAGCCACACCGGGTCACTGGGCCACTTCACCGGCCACCTGCTGCTCGCCCCGGAAGCCGACAGCCTCGGCATCGCCGTGCTGTCCAACGCCAGCGCCTTCGTCGCCGGCGGCCCCGGCGACCCGGGCCACGACGCCCAGTACGACCTCGGCTTCGGGCTCCTACGCATCCTGCTCGGCGAGCAACCCCAGCCCGTCAACCCGACACCGCTCATGACCCTCGCCCTCCCGGTCGGGGGATGGGCCATCGTGGCGCTGCTGCCGACCTGCATCCTGCGCTCCGCGTTCCGGTCACGTCACAGAACCGGCGCCGAATCCGGAACTGCGACACGCCGCGTCCGCGTCCGTCAACTGCTGCCCGGAGCCTTCGCCATCATCGGCGGCGCCGCACTCCTCACCGCGCCACTTGGCATGGTTCGCCACTTCCACCCCGACATCGGATGGGCCCTCACCAGCCTCGCGTGGCTCGCGCTCGCCCTGGGCGCCGTTCGCTTCGCCCTGCCGCTGCTCAGCAAGATGGGCAGGTCGAGCGGCAACTGATCGTGTACCGCCCGACCGAAATTCAAAGCACCGGCGGACACCTCCACCGCTGGCCAGGACACTGCGGGCGTGTTCTCCTGGTCTCAGCTGTGAGGCGTCCGGGAGAAGCGAGCTCACGACATCACGGTGGCTCCGGGGAGCAGTGCTCCTGGCGGTGTGCATCACTTGCGCATGCGACGGTCATGGGGGATGCCGATGATGGCCCCGGCGTAGGTGTTCTACAGTGTCTGCGGGCCGGCGCCAGTTGGCATGACGTAGGGGGATGAAGTGGTGAAGAGCAGTTCTGGCGTTGCTCCGGTGGGTGAGGAGCAGCGGCTTGCTGCGGTACGCCGCTATGACATCCTCGATACGCCGCCGGATGGCGCGTTCGACCGGGTGACGGCGCTCGCTGCGCGGGTGTGTCAGGTGCCGATCAGCACGATCACGATCGTCGATGAGGATCGCATCTGGTTCAAGTCGGCCTTGGGTCTCGATGGCGTCAGCCAGATCGATCGTGAGCCCGGGCTTTGCGCGTCGGCGATCATGCAGCAGACGCCGTACCTGGTCAGCGATGCGGCGATCGATCCGCGGACCCTGGACAACCCGCTGGTGTGTGGCGAGCTGGGTCTGCGGTTCTACGCGGCGGTGCCGCTTCGCACCGGCGACGGTCACAACCTGGGGACGCTCAACGTCATCGACTGCGAACCCCGCGATCTGCCTGACGAGCAGTTGGCGATGCTCGAGGACCTCGCCGCGATCGTGATGGACGAGCTGGAGTTGCGGCTGTCCGCAAAGCGGGACGTCGAGCTCGAGTCGTTGCGTGCTGCGGCGGCATTCCGGGACACGGTCGTAGCTGGCATCTCGCACGAGATGCGCACGCCGCTTGCCGTGCTCAACGGGCTGGTGGATCTCTTCGGCGCCGATTCGCAGGATGGCGCGGCCGATGAGCTGCGTGAGGTGTTTCGCCGGCAGGTCCGCTATCTGAACCACCAGGTGGAGCAGTTCCTCGACTACACACACCTCGAACATGGCGAGCTGCCCGGTCTTCAGATCGAGCCGAGCCCGCTCGCGCCGGTTGTGGAAGAGGCAGCCGACCTGCACCGCGACCGGGGCAGGGTGGAGGTCGAGGTGGTTGACGACCCGCCCCCGGTGCTCATCGACGCCCGCCAGACGCTGCATGTGCTTTCCGAGCTGGTCAGCAATGCGGTGCGGTTCGGCCCCAGCGACGAGCCGGTACGCATCCGCATCACGGGCGATAGCGACGAGGGGACCGTTCGGGTCGAGGTCGCCGACCGCGGTCCGGGCATCCCGGCGCAGGCCCTGCCGCACCTGTTCGAGCGCTACTACCGGTCGCCGGACAGCACCGGCACCGGTCTGGGCCTGTTCGTTGCCAACGCGCTTGCCGACGCGCAAGGCGCCCGGATCGAGGCGGCATCCACACCAGGAGACGGCAGCCGCTTCACGCTGGTGCTGCCCGCCGCAGACGGCGACCGACGATGACGCGGCGCGTGCTGCTGGCCGACGACGAAGCCGGCATCCGCACCGTCGTCGGGCTGCAGCTGCAACGGCGAGGCTGGGAGGTCCTCACCGTGTCCGATGGAGAAGCCGCGCTCGCGGCCGCTCGCACCGGCGACTACGACGTCTTGGTGCTCGACCAACGGATGCCGGGCCTGACCGGACTGGAAGTAGCCCAGGCGTTGGCCACCGAAGTGCCGGTCATCGTCTACTCCGCCTACCTCGACGACGAGCTGCACCGGCAGGCCCGAGAACTCGGCTGCCACACGTCAACGAAGACCGACATCACCGCACTCCTCGACCGCATCGAGCAACTGACGGCCACGTGAACGGAACGCAGCGTGGCCCTTCCAGCCTCCTGGTCGGCCGAGGGGGCCGGCGCGCCCTCCGGCGCAGCCGGAGAAGCTGGAGGAACGGTTTGGGGGCATGAGCAGAGAACCGCTGCCGCCGGGTGGATGACGTCGATGACACGGCGTTACGTTGTGTCCGGGTCGATCCCGGCTGGTCGCCGCTTCAGCTTCGTTCCCGACTCGGAGCGTTCGGAGTCAGCGTTCGCTGCATCGCGGTCTGGCGAGACTGCTGCACCTTCCGGCCGCCCGAGAGCGCTGGCGATCTACGACCGATCAGGAGGCGGCCAGGTCCCGGACGAGCGTCTTCGGGGCGACGAGACGGTATGCGTCGACGAGGAGGGAGGCGACCTCGCTCCAGTCGGGATCGACATCGACCCGAAGACCGATCCATCCGCGGTGACCGACATACGGCGGTCGGAAGAAGCGCTCTGGCTCCGCCGCGACGAGTTCCTGCTGAACACCTGAAGGTGCAGGACAGATCACCGCCAGCCGCCCATCGCCGTGATGGTCGTCGGTGAGGTAGCAGACGGTCCGTTTTTTGCGCACGAAGAAGGTCACTGCCCCGTGGCTGAGACGTTCGGTCACCTCGGGGAACGTCGAGCAGATTCGCCGAACACGCTCGGTTGCCGACTCGACGTCCGCGTCGGTGTACGTCAATCGGTCGCTTGGTGTGGGCTCCATGGGGGAACTGTCCCACAGGAGGACGACGCGCGCTAACGCCAGGCCGACGCGCGTGGCGACGGCTTACGTACGGTTCCCCATAGAACGCGATCATCCTGACCCCGACACGAAGTCGGGGCTGCCGCGTGCTTGTCGCGGCAGCCGTTGATGGGTCCGCGAGGTCACCCGGCTCGACCATCGATCACCTGGCTTCGGCGCGATGCCGCAGCGTTGTCCCATACTGCACGCGTCGACCCGCGGCGGGGCCGTGTCGTAGGTGTCATCATCGTCCATGAGCCGGTCGGGGCCCGACCCCGGGTGCGCGGCCGGCGTGGCGGTCCCGTTCGGCTCGGGAGCGCCCGGAAGGCAGTCAGGTGAAGACGATCGGCCATGACGCGGGTGCGCAGTTGGCACTGGCGGAACGAGCCCTGGAGACGGGCGAGGTCGATCATGCGAGGGAGCACCTGTCCGCTGCGGTCCGGGAGTTCACCGCGGTCGGCGACCGACGGCAGGCCGCGCTGGCCTGCGCCCGGCTGGGCGACCTGTTCGCCCATGCGATCGGGAACCTGACCGCCGCCCGCTCCTGGTTCGGCAGGGCGATCCAGCTGGTCGAGACCGAGCCGCCGTGCATCGAGCAGGGTTGGGTGGCCGTCGCGGCGTTGGGTTGCGACGTCGATGATCCGACCGTGCTGCTCGCGCGGTCGGAGCTTGCCCTGGATCGTGCGCGGCAATTCGGCGACGTGAACCTCGAGATGCTCGCCCTGGCGAACGCCGGACTGGCGCACGTCCAGGCGGGGCGGCTGGTCGAGGGCAGGGAACAGCTCGACGAGGCCATGGCACTGGCCAGCGGGCCCGCCGACGACGTGGAGGCGGCCGGGAAGTCGGTCTGTTCGTTCCTGACCGCCTGCTACTACACCGCCGACTTCCACCGGGCAGGCACCTGGGCCGACATCCTGCGCGGCCGTGGCCTGATCGGCACGACCGCGGGCGTCCCGGTGTTCCTCGGCAACCACTGCGACAGCGTCCACGCCACCGCGCTGAGCGAGCTGGGCCGGTGGGTCGAGGCCGAGGCGGTGCTGGTCCGCGCGATCGACGCCTTCGAGGCGTGCATGAGCGTGCCGAGCTGGCACCCCGCCATCGCGCTCGCCGAACTGCGCATGCGCCAGGGACGGCTCGCGGATGCCGAGATGCTGCTGCTCGGGAAGGACGGCCACCTGCAGGCGCTGCTGCCGGCCGCCCGCCTCCATCAGATCCGTGGCGACCACGACCTCGCCCGGGCCACTGCGACGCGGGGGCTCCGAGCGATCGGCGACGACCGATTGCGGGCCGCCGAACTGCTGGCCGTGCTCGTGGACACCGAGCTCGACGCCGGGGACGCCGACGCGGCGGCCCGCGCCTGCGACGAACTGGCCGCGCGCGCCGATCAGCTCGACGTCCCGGGACTGCAGGCCAGGATCGCTGCATCGCGGGCGCGTGTGCTCGCCGCAAGGAACGAGGTCGCCGCCGCGATCGGGACGGTCGAGGGCGCGCTCGACCGGCTCCCGCCCACCGGGATGCCGGTGCTCCGTGCCACCCTGCTCCTCGACCTCGTCCAGCACCACGACCGGGCGGGCAACCGGGCAGCGGCCACGGTGGAGGCCCGCAGCGCGGTCGCGACGCTGAGCGGCCTGGACGTGGTGCTGCCGGCTGCCACCGTTGCTCTGCTCGAACGGGTCGGGGTCACGGCGCCTGGCATCCGCCCCGCTGCGCTCACGGCCACCCTGCGACGCGACGAGCGCGGCTGGGTCGCCGAGTGCGCCACCACGCGGTCGCGCCTGCGGGACACCAAGGGTCTGCGCTACCTCGCCGAACTTCTGCGCCAGCCGGGCATCGAACGGCACGCGCTCGATCTGGTGGACCGCGTGGAGGGCATGGCGGTCGACGGCACGGCGGCCGAGCGCCGTCGCCTGGGCGATGCTGGCGAGCTGCTGGACGCGACGGCTCGCAGCGCCTACCGCCACCGGATCGAGGCGCTGAGAGGCGAGATCGATGACGCTCTCGCCACCGGTGCGGAGGAGCGCGCCCAGGCCCGTCAGACCGAGCTCGATGTCCTGGTGGATCAGTTGGCGCAGGCCTTCGGGCTGGGCGGTCGAGCCCGACGGGCGTCGTCGGCGGCCGAACGGGCCCGCCTCAACGTCACTCGGGCACTCCGGTCCGCGACGGCGGCATTGGGTGAGGCCCTTCCGGAGGCGGGGACCGTCCTCGACCGCCGCCTACGCACCGGCCTGTACTGCGCCTACGAACCCGGCGACGGCGACGAGGTGCGGTGGATCGTTCAGTCCTGAGTGAACGATGGCGCCCGTACGTGAACGCCCTGGGGGTGGAGCCGATCCACGACCAGGAGGCCTTCGCGATGAGTCCGAGCCGTACGACCGCGACGGGAGGGCGATGATGGACGCCCCCTACGAGGCCGCCCCCGGTATCCACGTGCTGCCGTCACAGGTGCCGCTGCCGGGCGTGGGGGTCCTGCCGGTCAACGCCTACCTGATCCTGTCCGCCGAACCGGTCCTGGTCGATGGCGGGATGGGCGCGGACAGCGACGAGTTCCTCGACGCGCTCTCCTCCATCATCGACCCGACGGCGCTGCGCTGGGTGTGGTTGACCCACGACGATGCCGACCACACCGGGAGCATCCAGCGTGTGCTCGAACTGGCGCCCCGGGCCCGCCTCGTTGCCCATGCGTTCAGCGCCTTGCGCATGACGTCGTGGTGGCCGGTGCCGCTGGACCGTGTCCATGCCATCAGGGTGGGCGACCGGCTCCCGGTCGGCGACCGCACGCTGCGGGCAGTGGCACCTCCGCTCTACGACAGCCCGATGTCGGTCGGGTTGCTCGACGAGGCCACCGGTGCGCTGTTCTCCGTGGACTCGTTCGGCGCGCTGCTTCCCCAGGCGACCCAGAACGCCGCCGACGTCCCCGAGGAAGCGCTGACCGGCGGCATGCAAGCATGGGCCGCCGCCGACTCGCCGTGGGCGCACCTGCTCGACCGCGAACGGTTCGGGCAGGTCCTCGAGGGAGTGCGCCGCCTCCAGCCCAGCCGCATCCTCTCCTCGCACCTGCCGGCAGCCAATGGGACCTCGATGGACCGGTTCCTCGAGGTGCTGGCATCGGTGCCTGACGCCGAACCGGCCGTCCCCCCGAACGACGCGGAGTTCGCCCAGATGGTCGCAGCGATCACCGAGGTGCAACCGCCCCAGCCGGTGGGTGCGATGTAGGACTGGGCGCGCGCAGGATCGCTGGCGGAGCGTGCTGGAGGGGCTGGTCCGTCACGTCGCGTTGGCCGCGAGACCGTCGAGGTAGTCGTCGAGGTGGCGATGGGCGATCACTCGCTCCTCGGCAGGATCGAGTCCGATCGCAAGCGGTCGACAGAAGCGGATCGAGGCGATGGCGATGTCGCTTGCGCTGACCCCGTTCCCCACCGCTCCATCTCGTCGGGCAGCATCGGTCAGCCGCTCGAGCACATCCGCAGCGGCTGAGCGTCGTTCGGGCCAGTCCGAGTGGTCGAGCAGGGGATAGACGAGGTTGACGACGCCGAGTCCGGTGTCGATGGCGCCGTGCAAGTAGCGGCGCAACGCCTCGCCGCCGGTGGTCGACTCCGCGAGCGCCGCTTCACCGAGCTGGATCGTTCGGTCGAGGACGTCGAGGACCACCCCACGCAGCAGCGCCTGCTGGTCCGGGAAGTGTCGATACAGCGTGCCGATGCCGACGCCTGCCCGCTGAGCGACGGCGTCCCTGGACGGCTCGCCGCCGATGTCCAGGATCAACTCGACGGCCGCATCCAGGAGCCGTCGACGATTCCGGACTGCATCGGCACGCATCGGCGCTCCTTCCGGTCGGTGGTCGCGTCCGTTGAAACGGAATATATTCCTCCGAATCGTGAAGCATGGGGTGTAGATTGGGTGAGCGGGAACCGGCCACGACGTCCATCACCGAAAACATCGCGGATTCGAGGGGCGCGGCCGACGCCCCCGTGACGTTCGAGAGCTGCGGACACGTCGAAGGTCCGTTCTTCCACGGCACGACAGCGAGCTTCGGGATCGGCGACGAGGTCGTCGCGGGGCATCCTTCCAACTACCACGAGGGTCGAGCCTCCAACCACGTCTACTTCGCCGCGCTCCTCGATTCAGCCATCTGGGGAGCGGAGCTGGCCGCGGCGCTCACGGGCGGCGACGGGCGAGGCCGCGTCTACGTCGTCGAACCGACCGGCCGGTTCGAAGGCGACCCCAACGTCACCAACAAGCGGTTCCCCGGCAACGTCACGCGCTCCTACCGAACCCGACACCCGATGGTCGTCGTCGGCGAAGTGCAGGACTGGAAGGGCCATGCACCAGACGCGCTGCAGGGCATGCTCGACCACATCGCCCGGCTCCGTGCCCAGGGTCTGGACGTGATCGAGGACGAGGTTTGAAGCGCGCTGCGCTCCCAACACGCGGAAGAGTCAAGCGCGCCTCATTCGCCCACGCGTCGTGCCGGACCGGGCGTTACCCACGCTGGTCGACCGGTTGAGCGTCGTCGCGGCCCGCGAGGCGCGTACCCGACCCGCGCGCCGTGCGTCGGGCTCCGAGCAGGCTCATCCCGGCCGAGAGCCCGACCCCGGCTGCCACCAGCGGCGATTCGAAGGGCTCCCATCCGCGTGGACCAAGGCGGTGGCGGACGAGTCGCTCAGCCAGGTAGCCACTCGTCATCAGCGAACCCAGCAGCCGCAGCCCCCTCGCCGCCCATGCACTCCCGCGCGTCGCCACGACGGCCGTGAGGACCACCTGTGCGACGAGCATGGTGACGGGGGCTGAGAACGCCGTTCCTGTGAGAATCGAGTCGCGCGCAACCCTGTCAGACGCACCCTTGCTGATGCCGACGTCATACGCATGACCGCGTCTGATCGCCACGGCCATCCCCATCAGCCCGCACGCGAGCTGAGCGAGCGACACCCCGACGAGCGCCTGCTCCGAACGGCGCCTTGTTCTTGTCGCTCCCCATGGGTCGCCCCTTCGAGAGAACCCGTCCAGGTGCCGGGGCCCCCGTCAGCCACCTACCGATTATGGCGGAATCTTGTCGAACCGGGGCGTACTACCTCGAGGGCACTGGCCACCACGCGAACAGCTCCGGGTTGGAGGCGTGCAGCCTGACGACCTGAGCCAAACGACAGGAACGAACCCTCGTCCAGGTCGAGGAAGTGGGGCCCTCCTCGCGGTCGGCCAGCGTCGAGTAGTCGATCTGCCGCTGCGCCGCAGCCTGAAGCGGACCGAGGCTCCGCAGGGAGGGATCGAACTACAGTGCACAAATGCCGATCCGTCTCGTGCTGGCCGAGGACAGCGATTTCGTTCGCGAGGGCGTCGCGCTGCTGATCGACACGCAGCCTGACCTCGAGCTGGTGGCGGTGTGTCGGGACTTCGACGAGCTGTCGACCGCGGTCGAGCGGACCGAGCCCGCGGTGGTACTGACCGATGTGCGGATGCCGCCGACGTTCACCGACGAGGGCGTCCGGGCCGCACGGTGGCTGCGCGAGCAGCGTCCCGAGGTCGGTGTCGTGCTGTTCACCCACTACGCCGACCCCGAGTACGCGATAGGGCTGTTCGAGGCTGGGTCGGAGCGTCGGGGCTATCTGCTCAAGGAGCGCGTGGGCGACATCGAAGAGCTCTCAGAGGCGATCCGACGGGTCGCGGCCGGGGGCACGGTCGTGGATCCACGGATCGTGGAGGTGCTCGTATCGGCACGCCGTCGTAGCAAGGGTGAAGGCCTGGAGTTGCTCACCCCGAGAGAGCAGGAGGTGTTGGCCGAGCTCGCGAAGGGCCGGACCAATGCCGCCATCTCGGAGTCGCTGGTGCTGTCCCAGGGGGCGGTGGAGAAGCACATCAGCTCGATCTTCGCCAAGCTCGGTCTCGCCGAGCAGGACAAGGTGCATCGGCGGGTCCGGGCGGTCCTGATGTACCTGGGTCAGGACGGTTGACCAGCCGGTAGTGGAAGACGGCCGCTGACCCGGGTCCCGTGACCCGGCCGGCTGTCGACCGAGAGTCGTCCGCCGAGTGCGCCCACGCGGTCGCGCATCGACAGCAAGCCAACGCTGTCCTGGACGGCCGTGGCATCGAAGCCGCACCCGTCGTCGCAGATGGCGAAGGTCACCGCCTGGCCCGTGCGGTGCAACCGGATGTCGCAAGACGTGGCCGCCGCATGCTTGATGGTGTTCGTGACCGCTTCGAGGCAGGTGAAGTAGAGCGCGGTCTCCACCGCGACGGGAAGCCGCCCGAGCTCGGCCGCGTCGACGTGCACCTCGAGCGGCGCGTCGCGGGCCTGCTCGGCGAGCGCGGCGCGCAACCCTCGTTCGATGAGCAGGGGCGGGTGTACGCCGCGTGCGAGCTCGCGCAGCGATCCGATGGTCGCGTCCGCGTCATGGCCGAGGGCCTTGAGGATTGCGCTTGCTCGTTCGTGGTCCCCGGCGTCGAGCCGGGCACGCGCGGCGGCGGTCTTCGCCTTGAGACCGAGCAGCTGTTGCTGCACACCGTCGTGGAGGTCGCGCTCGAGCCGTCGGCGCTCCTGGTCGTGGGCGGTGACCAGCCGCTGCCGTGACGCCTCGAGTGCGGCCAGACTGTCCTGCAGCTCGGCAGCGAGCCGGGCGTTGCGCAGAACGACGCCGGCCTGGGCGGCCAGCGACGAGGCGAGCTCGGCGTCACGGGCGGTGACGTGGTCGCCCCGGAGCTTGGTGATGGCGAGCAGGCCGAGCAGTTCGTCGCCGTCGTGGACCGGTTCGACGAGATCGGCATCCGGGACGGTCTCGGCCAGCTCGACCGCCACGGCTGGCGGGGTCGAATCCTCCGTCGGTGGCCAGCTCGCCGCGACCCTCAGCTCGGTGCCGACCCGCAGCCAGGCGTCTGCCCGGTTCGCTCCGGTGCCCTGGCCGAGCAACTCCGCGACCACGGTCAACAGCTCAGCTGCCGGGACCGGGTCGTGGAGCCGCTGTGCGAAGCGAGCCAACACCTCGTACGGGCTGGCCCGGCGTCCGTACACGAGCCGGTCCGCGGCGGTGCGCACCCGAGCATGGATCGGCTGGAATGCCAGGGCCGCGACCGCGGTCGCGGCGATGACGAGTAGTGGCTCGTCACGCTGGGCGCGAACCAGGGTGCCGATCCCGACCACGACGGCGAGGTACACCAGCGTGAGGA
Organism: Egicoccus sp. AB-alg6-2; assembly: GCF_041821025.1. Lineage (NCBI taxonomy): Bacteria > Bacillati > Actinomycetota > Nitriliruptoria > Egicoccales > Egicoccaceae > Egicoccus > Egicoccus sp. AB-alg6-2. Next base: position 49,304 of record NZ_JBGUAY010000008.1, read on the forward strand.
AGGCGGCCAGCACGGTCACCACCACGGCCCGGGAGATGACCAGGTCGATGTCCAGCAGCTGATTCCGCAGGATGCCGACACCCGCAGCGACCGCGACGGTGGGCCAGGCGATCGTGAACCCGAGCCATCCGAGTCCCGCCGTTCCGAGCGCGACGTAGACCGCGATCGCCATCGCCGTCGCGAGGCAGAACCAGCGCAGCTGGTCGCGCGCCTGGCCGGAAGCGCGCCGGAGCCGCACCAGCAGTGACCCAGCTGCAGGAACCAGCGCGAGCACCGCGACCGACAGGGCCAGTTCGTCGATCGTGGTGAGCGCGCCGCTGGCGGCCCCCCAGGCGAGCGGGTTGTCGAACACCACACCCTCGGTGAACGGCGTCGGCAGGAGCAGGTGGGTGATGGTGGTCACGGCGGTCGCGGTCACCATGACCGCCACCAGGACCCGCCACCGATGTGACGGCAACCGGCCATCGGGGAACAGCAGCAGCGCCACCCCGAGGAGCGCATAGGCCGGCACCCACACCCAGTTCAGGATCCAACCGGCAAGTCCTGCCCCAGGCAGCGGCCCGCCCGGCCGGTCCGCGAGCGCGTAGCCGGCACACGCCAACGTCAGCCCGAACAGCAGCCCCTGGGCGGCGAACAACCAGCCGACCGGGTGCCGCGGACGCCGTCTCGCGACCACCGCCCCGACGCTGGCGAACGCCACCGCCGCGCTCAGACTCCCGAGGCTGAACGACCGCACGAATGTCCCGGGCTGCTGCCCACCGGTCAGCGCAGCCCACACCCCGACCAGGGCCAGCAGCACGCTCGCCGCCCAGATCGCTGCCGCCCCGTGTCGTGCCGCCCTGACCGTCGCCACGCCACCCCCTGCCCGGTCCTCCCGCTCGACGACCGTTGCACGGATGTTCCACCACCCGCGAGCGGCCGTCGAGCAGCAAGCCCCACCGGCATGCGGGGGTTGTCCCCACCCCAACACGGAGGACGGCCGGCTGACCGTCACCCGCGCGGACGAGGACGATGGGCGAGTCCGCTACCAAAGGAGCCGCCGTGGCCAGCCAGCCCATCACATCGACGACCAGCCGCTCGACCTCCCTGACCTGGAATGCCGTCCTGGTCGGCATCGCCGCGACGACCGCGGTCGGCTACGTCGTCTACGCCGCGACCATGCACGAGTTCCCACCCGCAGGGTTCGTCTACGGCGGCCTGCTCGCCATAGCGGCCGGGTGGGTCGGCCGCAGCGGGAGCCGCATGGCCGTCGGCTTCGCCGGCCTCCTGCACGCCTTCGAACTGTTCAACGTGCTGTTCGTCTACGGCAACCCGCAGATGATCATCAATCCGGCCGCCTGGCAGGACTTCCTCGTCGGTGTCTTCTTCGTCGTGGCCAATGCCGCCGGCACCCTCGCCGCGGTGGCGGCCTGGCGCGAGCGGCGGGCAGGATGAACTGGGTCGAGGCCGGCCCCGGCCGGCTGATCGCGGTCACCATCGCCGTGCTCGCGGCCGCTGTCAGCATCGGCGCGATCGCCGCGCTGACCGGTCACGACGACACCGCCCACCCCGGCGACATCGCCGTGACGATCCGCGACTTCGCCTTCCATCCGCCTGCCCTGGAGATGCCTGCGGGCGAGGTCGGACTCATCGCCCACAATGCGGACGCCGCTCTCCACGACTTCACCATCGACGACATCGTCTCCCTCGACGTCCCCGGGACGCGCATCCGCCGTGTCTCGTTCACCCTTCCGCCCGGCGCCTACACCTACTGGTGCACCCTGCACCCGACCATGACCGGCAGGCTCGACGCCACCTAGCACTCCCGGTTGGTTTCCCTTCGCTTCGCTACGGGGTCGTCGGCGTGACGGTGACGCCGGTGCCTGGAGCTGCAGCGCGGCGGCCGCGGGTGATCGGCCGGCCATGGCTCGCAGATATCGGCCGGATAGGTTGCTCGCGTGCCAGATTGCCACTTCCGCTTCGGGCGTGATCTCGTCATCGCGCTTGTTCTCGTGATGATTTTCGCGCTCTCGTGGCCGTCGGCGGCGCTGGCGCAACAGGTCCCGACCATCGATGGCCGCCTCACCGACGCTGCCGACCTGATCGACGACGCCGACGAGGATGCGGTCTCCGATGCACTCGCGCGGGTGGACGACGAGGTACGGCTCCACGTCCTGACACTCGACACGACCGGCGGGACCGAGGTCTCCTCGTTCGCGCGGGAAGTAGCGGAAACGAATGGGCTCAGTGGCCGTGACGCATTGCTACTCGTCGCGATCGATGACCGTACGTATTACCTGTGGGTCGCGGACGGCGTCACGGAGGTCAGCGACGCCGATCTCGAGGCGATATCCACCGGGATCGTCGAACCCAGACTCGGCGCCGGCGAGTTCGCGCTGGCCGCGATCGAGGCCGCGAACGCGCTGGCTGACGCCGGTGGTGCGGCGCCTGGCGTAACTCCGGACACGACACCTGGCGCTCCCGCTCCCGCCCCCACCGCGACCGGGGAACGGGCGACCGGTGGCGGATTCTCGGCGTGGGCCCTGCTCGTCCCGACCCTCGGCCTGGGGACGTGGGCACTCGCCTCGTGGTGGCGGGAACGCCGCAGCAGGCGCCGCTCCGCCGAGGAACGCGACCGACAGCTGGGTGAGCTGGCACGGCGGGCAAACGCACGGCTCCTTGCAAGCGACGAGGCGCTGCGCGAGGCGACGACCGAGCTCGGGTTCGCGGAGGCACGCTTCCACGCCGACGACGTGACCCCATTCGCTGCCGCTCTGAACATCGCGCGGGAGGAGCTTCACGACGCGTTCGCCATCCGCCAGCGCCTCGACGAGGACCCGCCCCACGACACCGCCCAGCGGGCCGCCGCCCTCGAGTCGATCATCGAGCACACGACCAGGCTCGACCGTTTGCTCACATCGGAGCACGAGCGGCTCGAGGAGCTCCGGGACATCGAACAGCGGGCACCGGAACTGCTCGCGGCGGCGCGCAGTCAGCGTGAGTCGCTGGCGGGGCGGCTCGTGGTCGCTGGCCCGTTGCACGACCGGTTGCTGGTCGCGTCACCGACCGCGCGTGACGCCGTCGACGGCAACCTGGCCGAAGCCCAGAAGCACCTCGACGGCGCCGAGGTGCTCATCGGGACGGGCCTGCAGGCGGCCGAGCAGGGCCGCGCCTCGCAGGCAGCGCGCATACTTCGCGACGTCGAAAGTTCGCTCGCTGCGGCCGACCGGCTCATCGTCGCCGTAGAGCGGGCCGCCGCCGAACTCGACGAGGCCGAGCAGACGATCGACGAGGTGGTACGCACCGCCGAGGCTGGTCTCGAGGCCGCCCGTCACGCCCTCGCCGACGCGCCACAGGTGGCCGTCAGGTCGCCGGACCAGGACTCCTCCGACCACCGGTTGTCCGCACCGGCGGTGGCCTCCACGCCCACGGGGAGCCCACTCGCCAGCGCCTCCGACCCGCCTCCTCCGCCAAGCCCGAACCAGATCCTCTCCAACGGGCACCGGCGACTCACGGAAGCGAGGGCCAACCGCGAGGACGACGTCCTTCGCGCCTACGAGCTTGCGCGCGGAGCCGAGTCGGCCGCGAACGAGGTCCTGGCGATCGCCCGACGGGCGCACCAACGGCAGGATGAAGCGGTCGCCGCGGCCACCGCGGCGCTCCAGGCCGCCACGGCCATCCATGCCCGCGCCGACGACTTCCTCGCCACACGCCGACGTGGGATCGGTCGGGAGGCCCGCACGCGGTTGCAGGAGGCGGACCGGCACCTCGCCCGGGCGCGGGCGCTGCTCACCGAACAGCCAGCGGTCGCGGTCCGGCATGCGCGTGAGGCCGAGCGACTCGCGAGCGAGGCGTACCAACTCGCCCAGGAGGACTTCCACGGCTACGACGACCTCCGCGGCCCGTTCGGTCGTGGCCCCTTCGGCGGTGGGGGAGGTGGCGTCATCGTGATCGGCGGGATTCCCATCCCGCTCGGCGGTGGTCGGCGCGGCGGTAGCGGCTTCGGCGGGTCGGTCTGGGGCTCCCCGGGAGGTCGACGCTCGAGCGGCGGGTTCGGTGGCGGCTTCGGCAGCGGTGGACGCGGCATCGGTGGCGGCTTCGGTGGTGGTCGAGGGATGGGTGGCGGCTTCGGCGGAGGACGCGGTCGCGGCGGAAGTTTCTGATCCTGTACGACTCCGGCGTCGCACGGCGTCGGCCTGACCAAGGAGAACGACGTGGCACGCACGATCCTGGGAAGGCTCGGACAGCTGCTCCGAGCAAACGTCAACGCGCTGGTCGACGGCGCCGAGGATCCCGAGCGGATGCTCGATCAACTGGTGCGCGACTTCACGGCCAGCATCACCGAGGCCGAGGCGGCGGTCGCGCAGTCGATCGGCAACTTGCGGATGGTCGAGGACGATCGCGACGAAGCCCGCGACGCGTCCCAGGAGTGGGGCCGCAAGGCCGCTGCGGCGGCGTCCCGTTCCGATCAACTCCGATCGGACGACCCGGGTGAGGCGGACCGTTTCGAGGAGCTGGCCAAGGTGGCGCTCCGCCGACAGATCCACTTCGAGCAGCAGGTCGAAACCTTCGAGAAGCAGATCGCTCAGCAGACGGAGATGAATGACAAGCTCAAGGAGGGGCTCGAGAAGATCCGTCAGAAGCGCGAAGAACTGGTTCGCCGTCGTGACGAGCTCGTGAGCCGCTCGAAGCTGGCCGAGGCGCAGACTCGCGTGCAGGATGCGGTCCGCAGCGTGTCGGTCCTCGACCCGTCCAGCGAGTTGGGCCGGTTCGAAGAGCGGATCCGCCGCGAGGAGGCACGCGTTCGCGGCATGGAAGAGATCACCGCCTCGTCTCTCGACGCCCAGTTCGACGAGCTGGACTCCCTCGGCGACGAGCTCGACGTCGAAGAGCGCCTTCGGGCCCTCCGTCAGGGCAGCTGAGGCTCGAGTCGCGCCTCCCTGACGACCGGTGGACCCGGCCGTCGCTCAGGCTGCGGTACGCACGGAGCCGACGCGCCTCACGGGCGACCCGATCATCGCGACGGGCCGCCCTCGGCTGGTTCGCCGAGGGCGGCCGCGTCCGTGGAGCGGGCAGCGCGAAGCTGCAGGTCAGGGCAGCAGCGTCAGGGGGGTCTCACGCAAGGCCTGGACGGAGCCGTCCTTCGCCGAATACTCGTAGACGGTCAGGACCGCCTCGGTCGGAGCATCGACGCTCACGTCGAGCGTGATGTCGAACGAGCCCCAGCCCATGCCGTTGTCCGTCATCGCGTAACCCTCGTCCAGCACGGTGCCGTCGACGGTCTCGAGCCGGTACTGGAAGGTCGCCTCGAAGACGGCGCCCATGCCGGTCAACCGCAGCGGCGTCTGCGCCTTGGCGCCGGCAGCCGGCGTGTCGACGAACACGGTGGGAAGCAGGTCCACGAAGTCCGCGCGGGAGGCCGGTTCGTCGATCGTGATCCCCTCGCCGGAGAAGACCCGGACCGGTTGCCCGTCGAGGTGGAACTGCACCTCGTCGACGGTCGGGAACTGGGTGACGGTGTAGATGACCTGGGCGAGCCGCGAGAACATCGACAACGAACCGCCGCCGGACTCGAACTCGCGGGAGAGGTCCACGGTCGCCAGCCCGTCGGCGATGTTGACGCCCAGCACCAGGGTCTCGCCCGGCACGGATGTCGAAAGGCCCTCGATCAGCGCCTTGTCGGCGGAGGAAGGTCCGTCGATGAGTTCGCGGAGCGTTGCCAGGGCGATCCCCTGGGTGGACGGGATCTCGCGCTGCACGGAGACCAGGAAGGGGTCTGCCCGTCCCGGTGTCCCCCCTCCGGGAGCGACGAAGTACAGCCGTACGGGGGTCACGCGCTGGTTGTCGGTCGCCTCGCCCTGGTCGTCGTCGTCCGACGTGTCGGTGGTGCCGCCGGTCCGGTCGTCGGTGTCCGTGGCGTCGTCGGGCGTCGGGGTGGGTTCCAGGCCGGTGTCGCCCTGGTCCGTGGTGTCGGCGTCGGTGGGGACATCGTCGTCGCTGTCCGTGGGCGCGTCCTGGCCGACGTCGTCGGTCGCGACGGGGCCGGCATCGACCACACCGTTTCCGCATGCAGCCAACAGCAGCGACAGGACGGCGACGACAAGCAGCGGGAGTCGGACGAGTTTCATGGTTGCGCCTCCTGCGGTGTCGCGGTCGGCAGCGGTTGCACTGCCTCGGTGCCGGAAGAGCACCTGTCCCTAGCGTCGGTCCGCCGCGTCACGGGCACGTCCGTGCCGTGTCACAGATCCGTAACGACCTCGACGGGCAGCCGGAGCTCGATCACCAGGCCGCCCCCGTCGCGGTTGTGTGCGGTCACCGACGCACCGAGCACCCGGGCGTGCTCGCGCACGATCGCGAGCCCCAACCCGCTCCCGCCCGATCCGCGGGAGGTGTCCGCCTTGGTGAAGCGGTCGAAGATGCGCTCGAGTTCGTCCTCGGGCACGCCGGGCCCCGTGTCCGCCACCGCGACGTGGAGCAACGTCCCCTCCAGCCAGGCGGACACCGTCACCTGCGCCCCATCGGCGTGGGTGGCGGCATTGTCGACCAGGTTGGAGACGATCCGCTCCAGGCGTCGTCGATCGGTACGCACCACGCAGCCGGCCGGCACCTGCACCGTTGCCTCGGGGAGCCGTCTGGTGACCACCGCATCGAGGAATTTCGTGACGTCCACGTCGTACAGCTCGACCTCGGCGGTCGCCGCGCGTTCGCCGGGGGTCTGAGTCGCATCCAGGCGTGAGAGCTCGAGCAGTTCCTCGACCAGGTCGCGGAGCCGTCGCACGTCGGCGTCCAGGAGTTCGACGACGCGGCGGCTGTCGGGGGGGAGTCGCTCGAGCTGGGCCGACAGCTCGGCGGCCTCGTGGACCAGCGCGGTCACCGGTGTGCGCAACTCGTGCGAGACGTCGGCCACGAACCGTCGCTCGCGTGTCCGGGCCGCCGTCAGCTCCGCCACCGTGTCGGCCAGCGACCCGGCGAGCCGACCACCGCGCCACCCGGCGATCGCGCCCAGCACCATCAGCAGCAACGAGGCTCCGGTGAGCACCAGCCTGAGCTGCGACAGCGCGTTCTCCGTGTCGCTGACGTCGGTCAGGAAGTAGAAGTCCGGTCCGGCGGGCGGGCGGCGGGCGGCGGCGACGAGGTGCGGGATCCCGTCGATCTCGATCCGCTCCGCGGCCACGCTGCCGGCCTCGACCAGTGCGCGAAGTTCGGCGGAGACCACCTCCGGCGCGTTCACCACGTCGAGGCCGGACACGAAGTCGTCGCCAGCGGCGGTGCCGAGGTCGACGTAGACATCGAGGTCGCGACGCTGGAAGTCGTCGGCCAGCCCGGACGCCTCGATGTCGCCGGGACGCACGTTCTCCGGCAGCCGCTCGGTGGCCAAGACGCCGACGTTGAACCGTGCCTCCTCGACGGCCCGCTCGAGCACCTCCGAGCGCAACGACCGTGACACCGCGACGAATGCGAGCATCGACAGCGCCAGCGAGGTGATCGCGACCACGGCGGTGACCGTCAGGACCAGCCGGCGGCGAACCCTGCGGCCGGCACGATGGCGCACCCGGTCGTGGTTTCGCGCCGCCGGCACGGTGGCAGGTCGCGCCGTGTCGCCACGGGTCATCGGCGAGCTGCCCGGTAGCCGACGCCGCGGACCGTCTCTATGAGGTGCGGGTGAGACGGCTGCGCCTCGATCTTGGCGCGTAGACGCTGAATGGTGGCATCCACCAGCCTGGAGTCACCGAGGTAGTCGTAGCCCCACACCAGTTCGAGCAGCTGCTCGCGTGAGAGGACGTTGCCCGCGTGGCGGGCGAGTTCGGCGAGCAGCCGGAACTCGGTCGGGGTGAGCTCGATCCGCTCCTGGCCCCGGGCGACGGTGTGGGCAGCCACGTCGATCCGCACGTCGCCGACCTTCAGGACGTCGTCGCTGCGGTCACCGCCACTCGCTCGCCGCAGGGACGCGCGAACGCGGGCGACCAGCTCCGCCATTTCGAAGGGTTTGGTCACGTAGTCGTCAGCGCCGGACTCGAGCCCGACTACGACGTCGAGCGTGTCGGAGCGGGCGGTGAGCATCACGACGGGGACTGCCGACGCCCCGCGGATCGCCTTGCAGACCTCAAGCCCGTCCATCCCGGGCAGCATCACGTCGAGCACGACGGCGTCGGGCCGGTCCGCCCGGAACCGGGCGAGCCCCTCGTCGCCGGTCGCGGCGGTCAGGACCTCGAAACCGGCATTGCGCAGCCCGCGTTCGGTCAGCTCACGGATCGAGGCATCGTCCTCGACCACCAGGATTCGCGCGTCCATCCCTGCGGTGCCCGTCCTCGGTGTTCACGGTGCCGGACCGACGATCCGGCCCGCGAGGTCGGCGACCTCACGCGACAGTGTCGCCGGTAGGCGCCCGTTCGTGTGGTACGCCTCTCGTTCACGGTCAGCGAACGGGAGTCCGGGCATGGTGGCACGCGTCTCGCACACGACGTTGAACGGTCTCGACGCCTACGAGCTGTCGGAGTGGTGGAAGCGCGTCCTCGACTACACCGACGTGCCCGGTGATCCGAACGCGCCAGGTCACGAGGAGTGCATGATCGTGGACCGTCGAACGGGACACCGCCTGCTCTTCATCGAGGTCGAGGAGCTGCAGGATCCGGTCGGCCGGATCCATCTCGACCTCGCGCCGACGGATGTGACCCGGGACGAGGAGATCGAGCGGGTGCTCGACCTGGGCGCGCGAGAGGTCGCCGACCGACGACGGCCGGACGGCTCGGGCTGGATGGTGCTCGAGGATCCGGCGGGGAACCAGTTCTGCATCGTTCGCAGCGACGCGGAGCGCGAGGGCCGCTAGCCGCCGTTGGGAACTCGTGCCAGCCGCCCTGGTTGGGGACGTTCCCGGCGTCTAGGGTGGCTGCAGACGGTTGGGATGGCGGATGGGCGACACGCGTCCAGCGGCCCGCGAGGCCTACCGAAGGTGTGACTGGCAGGCGGCGCGGGACGGGTTCGTTGCTGCCGCCTCGAGCGACGAGCTGTCGGCCGATGACGCCTTCGCCCTCGCCGATGCGGCCTGGTGGCTGGGACGGGTGGACGAATCGCTGTCCGCCGGCGAGCAGGCCTACCGCCGATATCTCGCAGGGGACCGGCCGGATCAGGCGGCCATGGCCGCGATCCACATCGCCGTCGACCTGCTGCTTCGAGGCGACGAGGTGGTGGGCTCGGGATGGATCCAACGGGCGCAACGTCTGCTCGAGGATCGGCCGGACAGCGCCGAACACGGCTACCTGACCTACCTGCTCGAGGTCGAGGCGGCGCTGGGGGGACCTGCGTTCGACGAGGTCCACGCAAGCGCCGCCAGGCTCGTCGAGCTCGGTCGTCGCCACGGAGACGTCAATCTCGTCGCTCTGGGGATCCTCGGGCAAGGGCGTGCACTCGTGAAACAGGCGCACGTCGACGAGGGCCTGGCCCTGCTCGACGAGGCGATGCTGGCCGTGCTCACCCGAGCAACTCAGCCCGGCGTGGGCGGGGAACATCTACTGCCACCTCATGTCCGCGTGCCACGAGCTGGGCGACGTCCGTCGCGCCGTGGCGTGGACACAGGCAACGGCGAGCTGGCTGGAGAAACTGCCGGCGGCCGTGCTGTTCACGGGTATCTGCCGGGTCCACCGGTCCCAGGTGTTGCAGGCGACCGGTGGTTGGGACGAGGCCGAGCTCGAGGCGGCCAAGGTCTGCGAGGACCTCGAGCACATCCACGTGGCCAGTGCCGCTGAAGCGCACTACCAGGCGGGCGAATTGCGGCGATTGCGAGGTGATCTCGCCGGTGCCGAGCTGGCGTACGAGGAAGCTCGTGCACGTGGCCGGGATCCCCATCCCGGTCTCGCGCTGCTGCAGCTGGCACGGGGCGAGGTCGAGGTCGCGGTCGCGGCCATCACGACCGCGGTCGCCAGCGTCGAGGATCCGTTGGCGCGGGTGCGTCTGCGCGCCGCACAGGTCGAGATCGCGCTCGCGGCCGGGGACCGTGACGTCGCCGACGCAGCGTGCGCCGAGATCGCCGACCTCGCCGGCCGCTACCGCAGCGGCGGCTTCGTCGCCCTCCAACAGATGATCCACGCCGCCTGCCTGCTCGCCAACGGGCGCCCGGAGGAGGCGTTGCCGTCCGTGCGCTCCGCCTCCCGCTCCTGGCGCCGGCTCGGAATGCCCTACGAGGCCGCCCGCACCGGCGTGCTCGCGGCCCACGCATGCGCGGCCCTCGGCGACCTCGATGGTGCGCAGCGCGAACTGGAGATGGCAGGGGCCGTCTTCGCACGTCTCGGTGCCGCCGGCGACGCCGCGACGGTTGCCAACCTGCGGACCAGCATGCGCACCCCGGCCCCGGCGCCCGACGGACTCACCGCACGTGAACTGGAGGTGTTGGCGGAGGTCGCATCCGGCCGTACCAACCGAGACATCGCCCGGCGGCTGTACATCAGCGAGAAGACGGTGGCGCGCCACCTGTCCAACATCTTCGTGAAGCTCGACTGCTCCTCACGGACCGCCGCAGCGGCCTACGCCTACGAGCGCGGCCTCACGCCGCGTGCAGATGGGTAGAACGACCCACGCAGCCAGGTCGAAGTTGGGTGGATCCTCCGAAGCCTGTCGGCGCGTCCACTCGTAGCGTGTTGTCACACGACTGAGTCGAGGAGACGACGATGACGGCCACCGCACCCCCCGACGCCGACCGGCTGCAGGCATTCGTCGACCGCTTCGCCGCTGACCAGGCGGCAACGATGCACGCGGCGACGATCGTCGTCGGTGATCGGCTCGGGCTGTACCGCGCGCTCGGCGAGCTCGGGCCATGTATCCCCTCGCAGCTGGCGGCGGTGTCTGGCTGCCATCCGCGCCTGGTGCAGGAGTGGCTCGGCGCCCAGGTCGCCAGTGCCTACTGCGAATACGATTCGGCCTCGGGACACTACTGGCTGACGCCGGAGCAGCGCGCCTGCCTCGCGGACCCGGCCAACCCGATCCACCTCGTCGGCGGAGCGATCGCGGCGAGTTCGACCCACCACGACGTGGACCTGGTCGTGCGGGCGTTCGCTGGTGACGGTGGCATCGGGTGGGACGAACACCACTCGGACCTGCACGTCGGTACCCAGCGCTTCTTCGCGCCGGTCTACCGCGGCAACCTGGTCCAACGCTGGATCCCCGCACTCGACGGCGTCCACGACCGGCTCACCGCTGGTGGCAAGGTCGCGGATGTCGGCTGTGGGCACGGGGCCGCGCTCATCCTGTTGGCCGAGGCGTACCCGGCCTCGACCTTCGCCGGGTTCGACTACCACCCGGCCTCCATCGACGCCGCCAGGAAGGCGGCCGCCGAGGCGGGCGTCAGCGACCGGGTGACCTTCGAGGTGGCCGGTGCCGACGACTTCGCCGGGGACGGCTACGACCTCATCTGCGTCTTCAACGCGCTGCACGAGTGGGGGGACCCGGTCCGGGGTGCGCGGCACATCCGTGAGGCGCTCGCCTCCGACGGTACGTGGATGTTCACCGAGCCGCGCACCGACGACGAGTTGATCGAGAGCGTGCGCGCCAGGACGTTCTACTCCGTGTCCACCTTCGTCTGCACGCCGAGTGCGCTGTCCCAGGAAGGGAAGCTCGCCCTGGGTGCCCAAGCCGGCGAGGCCGCGCTCGCGCGTGTCGCGGAAGCGGCGGGTTACACCCGCTTCTGGCGCGCGACCGAGACCCCGGCGTTCATGGTGCTCGCCGCCCGCCCGTGATCGCGCCGCCGGCGCTGCTTGGGCTCGACACGCTCAGGCGCGGAATGCCGTACGGTGCCAGCAGAGGCAGAACGGGTGGCCGGCCGGGTCGGCGTAGACCTGCCAGCCCTCCTCGGCGTCGAGGTCGTCGGCCGCCTGCAGCAACCGCGCTCCCAGCCCCATCACCTCGTCGTGTGCCGTCTGGAAGTCGTCGACCCACAGGTCGACGTGGACCTGCTGCGGTGGCGACCCGTCGGGCCAGCGCGGCGGGACGTGGTCGGGCGCGAGTTGCACACCGATGCGCGGCACGCCGTCCGCGTCCAGCACCATGTGCCAGTCGTCGTCCACGTCCACGGTCCCGCCGTAGACGGCGGCCCAGAACGAGCTCTCGGGCTCGAGTTCCGCCGCGTCGAACGCGACGACCTGAAAGCGGATGTCCACGATGTCCTCCCGGTCCCGTCAGCGCCGGCTCGACGCGTCGTCGACGTCGAGGATGGCACAGGTCAACTCGTGCTTGTTCTGGTCGAGGTGGAACAGCTGGGCGTTCGGTAGTGCAGCGAACTGTGCCGCCACGGCGTGGTCGGTCGCGCCCTGGAACTTCACCGTGCAGACGAGGTTGCGCACCCCGCCGGCGTCGAGCCAGCGCGTCACCAGCTCGAGCAGCCGGTCCGGGTAGGCGATGATGTCGCTGCACCACCAGTCGAGCGGTCCGAACGCGGTCGGCTCCAGCGCGAACGCCGAGCCCTGCGACCAGGTCACGTTCGGTAGCGCGGTGACGTCGTCCGCGAGCGGTGCCTTGTCCACGGCAACGACGTCCGCGCCGGTCCGTGCCAGCAACCAGGTCCAGCCGCCGGGCGCGGCACCGAGGTCGAGGCAGCGGTCACCCGGTGCGGGCTGGCGCCGCAGCCGCGCGAAGGTCTCCCACAGCTTCAGGTAGGCGCGACTCGGTGGTCCGCGCCGGTCCTCCACGAACTGCGGGACGCCGTTGGGAAACGGCACGGCGCAGTCGGCCGCCGCCAGGACGAGGTCGCGGTTCAACAGCGTCCATGAGCCGAGCGGTGCGTCGGGCGCCACCTCACCGAGCTCGAGAGGCCGGGCCGAGACATGGGGGAGCTTGTCGGCGATCAGCTCGGCACGTCCCCGGAGCGTCGGCGCGTACACGGTCCAGTTGCGTTGCCGTTGACGCAACTCGCGGGCCGCATGTCCGATGGAACGGATCTCGATCCGCTCGGCGTCCCACCAGGTGTTGGCCGCCCATGCGGCGTGCACCGGCGGGCTCTCGCTGATCCGCAGCCGGCCGTGCATCTCGTTCACGGCGACGCCCGCGAGGCGGAGCTCCTCGTCGAGTTCTGCCTCGAAGTCCTCGGCGGCGAGATAGGCCGTCGTCACGGTGCTCCCGTCGTCGTATGCCAGCGCCTCATGGAAGCAGAACGGCGGCGACCGACGGCGGGGTTCGCCGAGGCGGTCGAGGCGATCTACCCGCTCGCGTACACGCTGAAGTTCGCGAGCAAGAACGACCTCGGGCGTGACTATGTCGTCCCACCGCTCGAAGGCCTGTGGTCAGCCGACGACATGGACGCGTTCACCGTGTCGCGCGACAAGTCGCGGTGGGGCTGGACGCTGTTGCTGATGGTCCCGAGTGGATCGGCCCCGAGCTGTTCGCCGCCGCGCTCGAGCAGATCGGGGCCAAGGACCCGCCGCCGCGGCTCGGCGACGTCCGCCTCGAACCACTGGCCGAGGGGCGGTGCGTGCAGGCGGGCGCGTAGACCGGCCCCGGGTCAGGCCGTCGCGGCGACGGGCTGGGTACGTGGCGCGGCCGGGTCGACGGCTCCTCGAAGCATCGCCGACGCCGCCGGTGCGAGGCCGGTGACCAGCAGCACGGTCCAGATCGCCGATGTCGCGGGTGTGGAACCGGCGACGACGAACAGGACAGTCCCCGCGACGAGGCACAGCGTGGCCCACAGCGGGATCACACGCGCCCGGCGGAGTCCGACCGCCTGCGGGATGGTGGCAAGCAGTCCGACGAGGTACAGCGGCACGAACAGCGCCATGATGAACGCATTCGACTCGGCCGCGAGCGTGAGTTCTGCGGCGGTCGTCAGGTCGTCGTGCGCAGCGAACACCTGCGACATGGCGAAGTGGCCGACGAGGTGGACCACCTGTCCGAGCGCGAACAGCATCGCCAGCACGGCCCCGGTCCACGCCCAACGCGGTGCACGGGCGACCGAGATCCGCCAGATGGCGAGCAGCGCGGGGATCGTGAGGAGCATCGCCACGTAGAACAGGTAGGAGGCCACCACGAAGGTCGCCCGGTTGGCGTTGATCATCGCCAGGCTGGCGGTGGCTTCCTCGATGCCGTACTCCCCGACGATGCCCGCCTCCGTCGGCGGGTCGGCCACCATGCGAACCTGGTCGCCGATGCCGAACAGCAGCGGCGCGAGCACGATGCTGGCGCCTCCAACGATGCGTACGGTCCGTCCCATCTGGTCCTCCGATGCCGGCGACGGCCCGCCCGCCGCTGAGGACTCGAGCATGCGCCCGACGCGTCGACGCCGCGTCCGCCGACCCGCACCGATCGCGCTCGCTTCTCGGTGGACCGCGGGTCATCCTCGAGACGGACGCGTCGGACCGGGCACCTCGTTATCGTCGGTTCATGAACCTGCCCTTGGGACGTGACGAGGCCGTGTTGGCGCTGGCCTGCGGCGTCTGGGCCGGCTACTTCCTCGCGATGGAGGTTCCCGGATCGGTCCCCGCCGCGGCGTTGGTCGCCGCCGGCGCGTCGGCCTACCGGCGGCGACCGGTGCTCGCAGCGTTGGCACTGGCCGCCCTATCCATCGCGCTCCAGGGAATCGTGGGCCTGTCGGGTGAGAATCCCGGATTGCTGGCCGCCTGGTTCGTCGCGGTGTACGGCCTCGGCCGCCACACCGTGCCGGGACGCGCCATCGCCCCGCTGACAGCGCTCGTCGTCGCGGTCGCGGTCGCCGATCCCACCGCGCCGACGATCCTGTTCGGCTGCGTCCTGCTCGGCTCGGTGTGGTCGTTCGGGGCGGCCGTCCGCCGGCGGACGGAGGCGGCCCACCGGGCGGCGCTCGCGGCCGACCAGCTGGCGCAGGTCGATCCCGCCGCGCGGGCGGCACAGGCCGTGGCGGAAGAGCGGGCGCGGCTGGCCGGGGAGACGCTGGCCGTCGTTCGTGCGGCCGTCGTGACGATGCAGGCGCACGCGGAGGCCGCGGCCGCCGCACTCGACCCGGCCCACCTCGAGGCGATCCAGGTCGAGGGTCGCAGGGCGACGAGTGAACTGCGCCGACTGCTCGGCCTGCTGCGATCGGCACCCGATTCCGGCGCCCCGGCACCACGGCCGACTGCGCGGCCGGCGTGGCTGGGACTCCTTCTCGCGGCGGTCGGGCTGATGGCGCTGTGTCAGCTCGAGATCGTCGTCACCCCCGATGCGGTCGCCCCGCTCTCGGCGAGCACGGTCGGGCTGTCGTTGCTGCTGAGTGCGACGGTCGGACTGCGGCGACCCGACCCCGGGTTGGCCTGTACCGCGGCGACCATGGCGCCGACGCTGGCGCTGGTGGCGGGGCTGACACTGCCCTACGGGCTGTGGACCGGGGTGGCCGCCGGTCTCCTGGGCTGGTCTGTCGGCACCCGGGGGCACCTGCGCGATCGGGCCGCTCTCGGACTGTTCGCGGGCGTGCTCGTCTTCGACGTGCAGCGGCACCACCCGGGGAACGAGGCGATGATGTTGGTGGTGATCGCACTCGCCGTGGTCGCCGGCCACCTGTGGGCGCTGCGTGGCCACGACGAACGATCCGCCACCGACCAGGCCGCAGCACTACGCGCGGAGCACGAGGCCGCGACCGAGCGTGCCGTCCGCGCCGAACGGCTCCGGGTGGCCCACGAACTGCACGACGTCACCAGCCATGCCGTCGGGGTGATGGTCCTCCAGGCCGGCGGGGCGGCCGCGATGCGCGAGCAGGATCCCGATGCGGCCGGCGTCGCGGTCGCGAACGTGCGCGCCGCCGGGACGCAGGCACTGTCGGAACTCGAGCTGCTGTTCGGACTGCTCGACGCCGGCGCCATCGGACCGTCCGGGTTGGCGGCGACGAACGCACCGGCAGGGCTGCGGCAGCAGGTCGAGGCCCTGGTGACGCGCATGCAGGCCGCCGGGCTCCGGGTCACGCTCAGCTGTGAGGGAGCGTTGCCCGAGCAGGCGGGCGTGGCAGCCACGGCGTACCGCGTGGTGCAGGAGGCGTTGACCAACGTGGTCCGTCACGCCCCGCGTGCCCGTGCAGCGGTGGAACTGACGGCGCGAGCGGGTGTGCTGCAGGTGACCGTGCGCAACGACGGCGCGCCGCGGCCACCGACGACGGCGGAGGGACCAGGGTTCGGGCTGGTCGGACTGGAGGAACGCGTGCGGGCCGACGGGGGTGAGCTGATCGCGGCTCCCGACGCCGCAGGGGGCTTCGTGGTCCAGGCACGCCTGCCGTTGGCAGCGCCGCCGGACCGCCCGGCACCGGCCGATCCGGCGGAGGCCCGCTCGTGATACGTGTGGTGATCGCCGACGACCAGGACCTCATCCGCGGCGGTCTCCGGGCCATCCTCGACGCCGAACACGACATCGAGGTGGTGGCCGAGGCCACCGACGGCAGCGCCGCCGCATCCGCAGCCGCCGTCCACGAAGCCGACGTCGTGCTCATGGACATCCAGATGCCAGGCAGCGATGGCATCGATGGCACCCGCGAGGTCATCGGCCGGCGCCCACAGGCGCGGGTGCTCGTCATCACCATGTTCGACCTCGACGAATACGTCTTCGACGCGCTGCGTGCCGGTGCCAGTGGGTTCCTGCTCAAGACCACGGCACCCGCCGAACTCGCTGCCGCCGTGCGGGCCTGCCACGGCGGGGAACTGCTCTTCGCCCCCACGGTGACCAGGCGACTGGTGGAGGCCTATGTCCGCCACCCACCCGCACCACAGGGGCTGCCGGCCACGCTCCGGGGCCTCACCGACCGCGAACTCGACGTCTTCCGCGCGCTGGCGAGGGGTCGCTCCAACGCCGAGATCGCGGCCGAGCTCCACCTCGGTGAAGCCACCGTCAAGACCCACGTCACCCGCATCCTGGCGAAGCTCGGGCTCCGCGACCGCGTCCAGGCCGTCGTCCTGGCCTACGAGAGCGGCCTGGTCGCCCGCAGCGACTCGGGCGGGTTCGGGTCAGCCTGACCAGACGCCCGGTCGCAACCAGGGGGAGGAGACCGCGCGCATCCTTCGGGCGCCGACCACGAGCCACGCGAGGCAGACGGTCACGATCGCCGACCACACCATCGGCTCGCCGGCATCAACCGGCGCGCCGGACACCGCGACGAACGCGTTCATCGACAGCAACGCCAGACCGAGTGTGAGGGTCTTGACCAGCACGATGGCGGCGAGCACCGGCGCCACGGGATGCTCCCGCAGGAGCAGGACGCCGGTGAGCACGAGCAGCGGAAGGACGATGCCGAGGTCGAGGACGTGCACGATGCTGGGGATGTCGTAGGTGAACAGGCTGTCGGGGACACCGCCGGGCCAGACCGCGAGGATGTCGGTCAGCCACAGCGTCGCGAACAGGCCGGCGACGACGAACAGGAACCACGCCAGACCGCGCCGGGGGAGTGCGGTGAACGCATCGGCGGTGGCGGCCGGTTGCAGCCGAACCAGGCCGTTGACGAACCCGTAGGTCGCCAGACCGATGGCGGCGATGTAGAGCAGCAGCGCGTCGTTGTACGGCGCGACGACGTACATCAGGTAGGTGTAGGCCACGTACAGGCAGACCGCCAGCCACACGATGTGGCCGCGCAACGACCCAGCCCGTGCGCGAAGGGCCCCCCAGACCAGCGCGGCTGTCGCGAGCAAGGTGACCAGGTCCTGACCGCGCAGTGTCTCGGGCAGGGTGGGCCGCACCCCGTCGGGAGCCCGGTAGGCGCCTTCGATCAGCAGCCCGTACGAGGTGGCGAGCAGCAGGATGGCGCCCAGCAGCAGCGAGTACGCCAGCGGCAGGGGTCGTCCCGTCGACGTGTCGACCGGCCGCCGCCGCGTGGAGGGAGGAGCCGCCCGGGTCGCGGTGGTCGCCATGTCCGCCTCCGACGAACGCGTGCAGATCGGCCGCCGAGCGGAGGCTCGACGTCCCGTCGAGCCTCCCGCGCCGGAGCTCGTGACTCAAGGGTCCAAGGGCCTGATCGTGGCGGTCCAACGCACGCATGATGGAGGCGACGTCGCGGTGCGTGCGCGGCCACTCCCGGGCAGCGGCGACGCGGCGTGAGCGCGAAAAAAGCGCGAAGGAGGACGGTCATGACGAGGTTGGATGGAACGGTCGCCCTGCTCACGGGCGGGGCCCGCGGCATGGGCGCGGGCGAGGTGCGGCGCCTGGTGCAGGAGGGCGCGAAGGTCGTCATCGGCGACGTCCTCGACGAGGAGGGCGAGGCACTGGCCGCCGAACTCGGCGACGCGACCCGATTCGTGCACCTCGATGTCCGTGACTCGGCCTCGTGGGCCGCGGCGCTCAAGGCGACCCACGAGGCGTTCGGGCCCGTGACCCTGCTGGTCAACAACGCCGGCATCCTCACGCAGGCGCCGGTGGACGCCACCGACGAGGCGGACCTCCGACGCATCTACGACGTCAACCTGGTCGGTCCCTTCCTGGGCATGCAGGCCGTGGTGTCCGACATGAAGGCGGCCGGCAAGGGCGTGATCATCAACGTCGCATCGGCAGCCGCGATGGTTCCCATGCCGATGCTCGCCGCCTATGCCTCGAGCAAGTGGGGCCTGCGCGGCCTGACCAAGTGCGCGGCGATCGATCTCGGTCGCTACGGCATCCGCGTGAACGCCGTGCACCCAGGAGCCGTCCGGACCCCCATGACCGCGGGTGTGCCCGAGGAGATGTTCGAGATCTACGCCGTCCCGCGCATCGGTGAACCCGAGGACATCGGCGCCATCGTGGCGTTCCTCGCCAGCGACGAGGCGTCGTTCATCACCGGCGGCGACTTCGTCGTCGACGGTGGGATGGTACTCGGCCCGTTGCCGCAGGCCGGCTGAACTCGCCGAGACCAGGTGTCGCCCCGCCGATCGCAGGCGGGGCGACCCGGTCGGTCACCACCAGCATGACCGCGCCCGTGATCACCCGGAGACGCGCACGGTGACGGGCGTTCCGGCCTCGACGGTGCGGCTGACCGTGCAGGTGCGGTCGTGCGAGGTGCGTGCCGCACGGGGGAGGAGTTCGCGTGCGCGGTCACCGTCTTCGCCCTCGGGAAAGGCGATGTCGAACGTCAACCGGATGTCGCGCAGGATGTTGCCGACCTCGTCACGCGCCTTCTCGGCCTCGACGACCACCTCGAACCGTTCGGGGGCGGCGCGGCGGCCGGTCACCACGTCCACGTCGACCGCGGAGCAGCCGCCGATCGCGGCGAGGAGGAGTTCGACCGGCGAGAAGCCGGTCTCGTCCATGCTGCCGAACGTCAGTTGCGCACCCTTGGCGTTGGTCGCCCGGTACACGCCCGTCTCGAGCCGCTCGAGGGTCACCTGCCGGTGGTCGTCGCCGGTCATCTCGTCTCCGTCGTCGTGGCGCCGACTCCAGCCGGCGCTACGACGAACCTACTGCCGGCCCGTCGACCGGTTCAGGAGGAAGCGTCGGCGATGTTGACCATCCAGTGCATGCCGAACCGGTCGATGCACATGCCGAAGTAGTCGCCCCACGGCGCCTTCGCCAGCGGCTCGACCACCGTTCCTCCGTCGGCCAGGGCGTCGTAGTAGCCACGCAACGTCGGCTCGTCGTCTCCGCTCAGCGACAGTGAGATCTGCGAGCCGTCGGACATCTCCATCGAAGCGGGCAGGTCCGCTGCCATCAGCACCAGACCACCTTCGGCCTCCAGTTGGCTGTGCATGATCTTGTTCGCTTCCGCGGGGTCGTCGCTGACCCCGAAGGATTCGAAGGTGTCCATCGTCAGTTCGCCGCCGAAGACCTGCTGGTAGAAGGTCATCGCCTCGCGGGTGCGGTCACGGAAGTTGATGTAGGGGTTGAGTCGAACGGTCACGTCGGTCTCCTTCGGGTGGGCGGGCGTGGCCCGCCGTCCAGTAGGGACGCGGAGCGGGGCGAAGACTCATCGGTCGGCGACGTTCTCGTCGCGATCGGCCGGGCGGGGTCGGCGAGGTAGGGGCGACGCCCGTGCGTTCTCGTGACGCCGGCTGGTCCACCAACCGATCGTCAGCCCGCCCACGAGGTTGGCGATCAGATCCCGTGCAGTGTTGTCGTACCCGCCCACCTGGTGTTCCTCCAGGACCAGGGTGAGCAGGTACTCCGCGATCTCGTTGATGGCGCCCGCGCCGCAGGCACCGAGCACGACGATCCACACCGTCAGAGCGCGGTCGCCCGGCGACGGCGCGATACGAGGCCGGAGCGACTCCCAGACCGCACGTCCGACGAACCCGAACCCCACGGCGTGCTGCACGTTGTCGTAGCGGATCAGGCCGTCGACGAGCCAGACCTGGTACAGGATCCCGTCGCCGACCGCGACGAGCCCGCCCGCGAGGTGCCCGAGCGCGAACACCACCAGACCCCAGATGGTCGTTCGGGAGAGTCGGACCCGCCGGTGGACCGCCACGACGATGCCTGCGCCCACCGCCACCATGAACGCGTAGACCGGCCAGTTGCCGTGCCCCGATGCGATCCCTGTGCCCAGGAGCGCCAGGCTGCCCGTCGCGGCGACGGCGACCGGTGCGGCATTCGCCCGCAGCGTGCTCGTGACCGGTTCCATCGCCGCCTCCGACTCATTGGCGACGTTGCCAGATGCGGCGCCGGCTCGCGGGCACTTCCGCGCGCGGGTGCATGGCGACCGCCCCGGTCAGCGGTGCGTTCGTCGGGAACCGTCCGCGGCGGGCGAGCGCCGTCAGCGACGGGCGAGCGCCGTCAGCGACGGGGATCGAAGCGCTCGACGAGTCCGCTGACGAGGTTGGTCGGCCGCTGCTGCTCGCCCATCTTGGAGGCGAGCGCGATGTTGAGGCCGGTCAGCACCGGGACCACCCACTGCACGACCTGCAGCTGCCGCTGCGTCGCCGCCGGGCCCTCCGGGGTCTCGGCAGCCGGCTCGACCGCGGAGTCGACCGGGACAGGTTGGTCGTCGCCGATGCGCCGGCCCAAGACCGCGGCGTAGACGTCAGCGCCCAGTGCCGCGGCGAAGACGCCGGTCTTCGCGACGTTGACCGCCATGGCGCCCCGCTGGGTCGTCAGCCGGCCCTTGTTGCCCCACAGCAGCGCGATGCTGCCCACGACGTGGGCGAGGATCGCGGCCAGCTTCCACGGCTGCCACGCCTTCCAGCCGACGTCCGCGACCCGCACCCGGTCCTCGCTGGAGGACAGGGCGCCCGAGGCGCCGTGCAGTCCGACGGCGCCCATGAGGGACCCGCCGAACCAGGCGGCGGCGCCGACGTCGTGCAGGATTCGGGCGGTGGTCTGGTCGGACGCCACGGCGTCTCCTCGCGTTGTCGGACGTCGAGTATCTGCCCGCGCCAGCCGTCGGGACGGCGCGCCGGGTGCCGTTGGTACCGCCTCCCTTCGCCGGTAGGCGTCCACCGGCCGCGGCAAGGCGTAGGTTGTCGCGCTCGTCCGCCGCCGACGTCACGGGTCCGCATGTCCGCGATCGAAGCAACCGGCGACGCCGGCGACGGGGTCGCCGACACCGTCGTGGCCAGGATCGAGGCACGCCGCGTCTCGGCGCGTCGGGGCCTGGCGGCGACGGTCGATCGGCGCGAGCAGGCGTACCGTGAGCTGGTGAACTCGCCGGATCCGGTGGATCAGGCGATCGCACGGGTCTACCGCGACTTCCTGGTCCAGGTCGAGCAGGTGCAGCGCTCCGAGGCGGCCATGCTGCTGGCCGCCGACATGGACGGCGACACGGTCGTCGGACGCGTCGCCGTGTTCGACGAGGACCGTGAACTGCTCGTCGTTCCCTGGCACGCGCCCGAGGGGCAGCGCCAGCTCACGGCCCGGCAGCGCCTGATGATCACCGAACGCGGCGACCAGCCGCTGGCCGTCCACCGACTGACCGCCGACGCGGACGCGCTGGCCGAACGCATCCGCGGCGGGATGCGGGCCGCGGCACGGCGCGAGGAGATGTCCGATCCGCTGGCCACCCTGACCAGCGAACAGGGCGAGGCACTGGAAGCCATCGGCACTGCCCGCGGTGACGTCGTCCTCACCGGACCGCCCGGGAGCGGGAAGTCGGCCATCGTGCTGGTCGAACTGGCGCGTCGGGTCCTGTCCCATCCCGATCCACACACGCTGCGGGTGCTGTTCGTGACCGGTTCGCCACGACTGGCGCAACGTGCGGAGGTGCTCGGGCGCCTGCTCGGTGTCGCCTCGATCACCCCGGTCCCGCAGGCGGAACTCGGACGGTTGCTCGGGACCGGCGCCGGACCGACGCCGATCGCCGGGCAGCACCCGGGCGCCGACGGGGCCGACGTCCCCGAGGCCATCGCCGGCGCGTTCGAGGATCTGCGCGGACGGCTCGCCCGGCCCGATCCCATCCCGCACCCCCTGGGCTCCGTCGACCCGCACGAGGTGCTGGCGGTGCGGAACTGGCGTGCCCGCGCCGGCAGCAGCACCTACACGCAGGTCGCCAAGGGCCTCCGGCGTGACCTCGCCGCGGAGTACGCGCGGCTGATCCCCGGTCCAGCGACGGCGGCTCGCGCCGAAGCGGCCGCCGAACGGCTGCGACCCGTGCTCACGCCAATCGAACTGGTCCGACGTGCGCTGGGGGAGCGCACGCTGCCGCAGGCGCTGCGCCGGGCGGCCACCGCGTGCGCGCGGTCCCTGCTCGAGACGCCCGCCGGCCAGTCGGCGGCCGACTGGGACCTGGTCGTCGTGGACGAGTACCAACGGCTGCCCGGCCTGTACCTGTGGCTGCTGCGCCGCAGAGCGGGTCAGCTGGTGCTGTCGGGTGACCCGCACCAGTCCTTCACCGACGAGGACGTCGAGGTCACCGCGGCGGCGACCGCGGTCGCCCTGACGACCAGTCTCCGGCTGCCAGCAGCCATCAGCACCTGGATCGACCGGTTCTGGCTCGAGCACGGTCTGCCGCAACCGGGCATCCGGTCGGCCGCCGTCGGCGGCGAGGTCCGTACGTCGGCGGGTGCCGCCGAACGCGCGGGTCCCCACGCGCAGGTCCTGGCGCCCGCCGGCCTGGCTGCGCAGAACGACCGCTGGCTGAGCCCGCTGGACGCACTCGGGCTCGAATGGCCCGAGGTCGTGCTCCTCGGTCCCGAGCGCATCCTCGCCGAGCACGGCCCACCGGGACTCTTCGTCGCGGCCACCCGAGCCATCGACCTCCTCACCCTCGACCCCGGGTGACGGGTGCCTTCAGCTGGCCGTGGTCGAGGACAACACCAGCGGCATGACGGGGCCCGCGCCCTGCTCGGCGAGGAGTACGGCCGCGACCGTCAGTGTCCACCCCGACATCGTCAGGGCGTCCACCAACAGCACCGGTCCCTCCGGCGCGGCGTCGGTGACCTTCAGCGCGCTGAGGGCGTTGGCGGCCTGGAACGCCGAGTTGGCGAACCGGTCCTGCGGCGGGGTGTCGACCTTGGCCAGTACGTCGTGGCGGACCGGCAACCGTCCGAGTTCGCCGAGCCGGTCGGCCACGGCGCGGGTGAGCTCGCCGTAGGTCGCCGAGGGCATGGTCACGATGGTGCGGGGGCGTTGGGGCCAGTCCCAGCGTGCGAGCAGCTTCACGCAGCCGTCCACCACCTCGGCGAAGGCGTCGTGGCCGCTCAGCTGCGCCCGGTCGCCGCCGGCTCGCGCCAGCTCCAGCAGTTCGGACACGGGCTGGCCGTAGCCGGAAGCGTCGTTGCCGGCCAGGGCGCGACCGGGCGCCGCCTGCAGGTTCTTCGGCAGGTTGCCGCGCCGCTCGTGCCCGAGTTGGTCGAGGCCGCTCGGCCAGCGTCGCCGCGGCAGAACCGGCAGTTCACGGTTGCGCACGTGGTTGCGTGCGGCCGCCAGGACCTCGTCGTCGAGCGGTACCTCCAGGGGGGTACCGGTGCACCGTCCGCAGCGGCCGCACGGCTCGGCGGCCGGGTCGTCGAGCGCCGCCGTCAGCAGCTGCATGCTGCAGCCGTCCGTCGCCGGATCGAGATAGCGGCGCATCACCTCGTGCTCCGCGCGGCGGCCGTCGAGCAGACGCTGATAGCGGTCGTCGTCGTGCCGGTAGGGCTGCCCGGTGGCGAGGTAGCCGCCCGCCACCCGCTCCACCACCCCCTCGACGTCGAGCACCTTCAGCAACAACTCCAGGCGGGTGCGCCGCACGTTGACGGCCGTCTCCAGCGAGGGCAGGGAGCGCGGCTCGGAAGCGTCCAGGGCCGCCACGATCTGCTCGACCTCGGGTGGGGTCGGGATGCCGGCCACGTCGAAGTGGTGCCACAACCGCTCGTCGGTCGGCGTCGGCAACACCACGATGTCGGTCGGCTCGCCGCCGCGACCGGCCCGACCGATGGCCTGGTAGTAGGCGACCGGCGACGACGGCGCTCCCAGGTGGATGACGAACCCGAGGTCCGGCTTGTCGTAGCCCATCGACAAGGCCGTGGTCGCGACGACCCCCGCGACCTGGTTCGCCTTGAGCGCGTCCTCGAGGTCGGCGCGCTGCTGGGTGTCGAGGTGGGAGGTGTAGGCGCGCACGTCGTGGCCGGTCTCGACGAGGAACTCGGCGACCCGGTTGGCCTCGGCGACCGTCAGCGTGTAGATGATGCCGGCGCGGCCGGCCGGGGCACGGGTGGCGAGGTAGCCGGCGATCCACGCCAGCCGCTGCTCGTGGCTGGGCAGGTCGACGACGTGCAACGCGAGGGTGTCGCGGGCGAGCGCGCCACGCAGGACCGTGACGGGGACCTCCGCGTCGTCGGGGTGGTTGCCGAGCTGGTCCGCGACGTCGGCGACCACCCGGTCGGTCGCCGTCGCGGTGCATGCCAGCACCGGCACCGCGGTGTCCCGGGCGGCCGCCAGCTGTCCGAGGACGTCACCCAGGCGCCGGTAGTCG
This sequence comes from Egicoccus sp. AB-alg6-2, assembly GCF_041821025.1. Taxonomy (NCBI): domain Bacteria; kingdom Bacillati; phylum Actinomycetota; class Nitriliruptoria; order Egicoccales; family Egicoccaceae; genus Egicoccus; species Egicoccus sp. AB-alg6-2. The sequence goes on from NZ_JBGUAY010000008.1 coordinate 74,037, forward strand.
GGGCGGAAGTCGTGGCCGTGATCGGAGATGCAGTGCGCCTCGTCGATGACCAGCATGCCGATGCTGGCGACCAGCCGGTCCAGGATCTCGGCCCGGAAGCGGGGGTGGTTGAGACGCTCGGGCGAGACCAGCAGCAGATCCACCGATCCCTCGACGACCTGCTGCTCGATGGCCTGCCAGTCGTCGACGTTGGTGGAGTTCACCGTTTCCGCCCGCAGTCCCATGCGTCGTGCGGCCGCCAACTGGTCGCGCATGAGCGCCAACAGCGGGGAGACGATCAGCGTCGGGCCGGCGCCCTGCTCGCGCAGCAGCCGGGTCGCGATGAAGTACACCGCCGACTTGCCCCAACCGGTGCGCTGCACGACGAGGACCCGCGCGCGTCGGTCGACCAGCGCCTCGATGGCGCTGACCTGGTCGTCGCGCAGTCGGGCGTCCGGGCCCGCCAGCAGCGTCAGCAGGTCCTGGGCGAGGGCGCGGGTGGCTGGCAAGGAGACGTCCTTCGGGTGCGGCGGGCGACGGGCCCATGATGGCGGGGCGCTGGGACGCGCGCACGAATGGTGTCGCAGGGGTGTGGACGGCCACCGTCCCGGGACCGGCACCTCGACCGGCCCGCCTCAGCGGGTACGCCGGTTGGACACGTGCCGTGCCCGGCTGTACTACTCGCGCGCACGAACCCCGAGAGTGACCCGGCGAAGGGCCCACCTTGCACCTCCACGACATCCCCGTGCGCACCCTCGACGGGTCCCCCACGTCGCTGGCCGAGCACCGCGACGACGCCATGCTCATCGTCAACGTGGCCTCGAGGTGTGGTCTCACGCCGCAGTACGCAACGCTCGAAGCGCTGCACGAGCGCTACCGGGACCGCGGGTTCAGCGTGATCGGTGTGCCGTGCAACCAGTTCGGTGGCCAGGAGCCGGGGACGGCCGAGGACATCGCCACGTTCTGCTCGACCAGTTACGGCGTCACCTTTCCCTTGCTCGACAAGACCGACGTCAACGGTCCCGGACGTCACCCGCTCTACGAGGTGCTGACCGGGCACGCCGACGAGCAGGGCGAGGCGGGCGACGTCCAGTGGAACTTCGAGAAGTTCCTGGTCGCCCCCGGCGGCGAGGTGGTCGCGCGCTTCCGTCCCACCACCCTGCCCGACAGCGACGAGGTCGTCCGCGCGATCGAAGCGGTCCTGCCCCGCTGATCCGGTTCGCGGCCGGCGTCACTCGGTCGGAGGCAGGGAGTCGGGTTCGACGACAGCGATGACCGCCGCGTCGGGGATGGCGTCGGGGCCATGACGGGCGAGGATCCAGGCGTCGATACGGCGCCACCACGCGTTGAGCCAGGCGGCCCCCTCGTCTCGGCTGGTGGGTACCTCCGCCGCCGGGACGCGCCACGCCTCGATCTCGACCGCGGCGTCCATCGGCAGACCGCGCCACAGGTCCACGACGCTCGAGAGGTCCTCGAGTCCCGTGTGCGCGACGAAGATCACGTCCGCCGTCGGGGCGGCGGTCAGCGCCGCCAGCGCGCCACCGGCGCGCGGCCTCAGGACGTGTCGCATCTCGCGCGCCTGTTCGGCCTCGTCGTGCCGGCCGAGTTCCTCCAGCCTCGCGATCGAGTGCAGCCGACGGGCGTGGGTGAAGTTGCGTCCTTCGGGGAACAGCACCAGCGCGTCGCCGGGTGCCAGGTCGGTGGCGAGCCTGCGGACGGCCTCGGTGCCGCTGCCCCGTGGCGCTGCGGTCGCGACGAAGTGGCTCGGCAGGCGGTTGAGCCCGATGTCGAGCGCCGGTGCCCACTGCAGCAGTTCGCGGAGCACGATCCGCGGTCGCAGCCCGCGCTGCAGCAGTCCGTGCACGAGCAGGAACGAGTCGCCCGGGCCCGCATGTCGGCTCAGCACCACCAGCGGCGCCTGCGGGTCGTCGGGGGCACCCGTGGCCCCGGCCGCGTCGTCGTCGAGGGTGATCTGCAGGTTGAACGTCCGGCGGGCCGTGTGCACGAGGGCGGCGAGGTAGTGCCGCATGATGGCGTAGTGGGCCGCCTGCCAACGGTCGTCGGCCAGACGTCGCCCGAAACCGCTGGCGACCCAGAGCCCGAACAGGGCGATCACGGCGGCGGTCTCGGCGGCGAGGAAGACGAGCACGAACAGCAGTAGTCGCAGTGGTCGCAACCGGCCGGGCAGCAGCGGCGAGGCGAAGGCGGCGACCATCAGCATCAGCGGCAACGTCGTCACCAGCAGCAGCGCCAACAGCGGCACGGCCGGCGCCAGGACGAGCCGACGTACCCACCGTGGCGGCAACATCGCGTCAGCCCTCCCTGGCGGCGGAGCGGGACTGCTCCACCAGGTAGGCCGACGAGGCGAGGTAGGCGGTCTCGATCCGTTCGGGTGCCTTCGAGGTGTCCCGGTAGCGGAACTGGGCCGGGTCGTTGTAGTCCATCCCGGTGGTGATCCCCGTCGGGAGCACGTGCACCTCGACGTCGTCGGGAACCCGCGCCATGGCTTCGACGAACCGGTGCCGCCGGGCGATCTCGAAGGCCACCAGGCCGACCTCCCAGGCCTTCGACGGGACGGTCAACGGTTGCTCGATCCGACCGACCTGCAGCACGTAGATGCGGCGTGCCCCCAGTTCGAGAGCGCGACCGACGGGGATGCTGTCGACCAGGCCGCCGTCGAGGTAGTGGTCGGTGCCGATGACGACGGGCGGAAGCAGGCCGGGGACGGCGGTCGAGGCCAGCAGCGCCTCGACGAGGGGTCCGTCGGTGAACCACTGCGCCGCGGCGCGTTCGATGCTGGCCGCCACGCACTGGAAGGGGAACGTCAGCTCGGCGAAGGCACGCGCCGGCAGATGGGCGAGCAGCAGCCGGCGCAGCCGAAGGTTGCCGTGCAGATGGGTCCGGCTGCGGGTCAGGGTGCTGGCGCGCTCGAGCAGCGACGCCTCGAACGGGTTGTAGGCGTCGAGGTTGGTCCACAGCTCGCGCAGGCGCTCGACGGCGTCGTCCGGCCCGGCCGCGAGCATGGCGCCGTTCATGGCGCCGACCGAGGAACCGACGACCAGGTCGGGTCGGACGCCGTGCTCCTGCAGCGCCTGCAGCATCCCGACCTGGACCGCACCGTGGACGCCGCCGCCGCCGAGCACGAACGCCACCTCGGGGGTGGGCGTCCGGGGCTCGTGGGCCGCGTCGTCGTCTCGGAGATCCATCGAGGCGCACCGTATCGCCGCCACGTCGTGCAACCCTTGCCGCGGCGCCGACGTCCCACCGGGACGAGGCGAGGGGAGCGGTGCGTTGCGGAGCGCGATGGCAGGGGTGGCGGCCGCGATGCTCGTGTTGGCGGGGTGCGGCCAGTCCGGGCCGCCGGTCCCCACCGTGGCCGCCGGCGATGGCGGCGCACCGGTGCCCTCCTGCGACGACGTGCCGGCCGTCCAGCCGCCCGCCGAACACCTGCGCGACGACCCGATCTACGTCGGCAACGAGCAGCCCGTCGAGGCGCTCGGCGCGTGGGCCCACGGCCGCGACGGTTTCGAGGAACTGTGGATCGACCGCGACCACCTCGGGTGGGTCGTCCTCGGGTTCAGCGACCACGCCGAGGCCGCCCAGGACGAACTGTCCGCCGAGTTCCCGGGCGTCGGGGCGGTGGTCGTCGAGGTGGAGCGCACGCTGGACGAGCTGCTCGCCCTGCAACGGCGGGTGCACGACCTCGACGTGGTCGGCGGAAGCTGGGCCTCGGTCCAGCACGGGGTCGTCGGCCTCGAGCTCGGCGCGCTCACCGACGACAAGATCGCCGCCGTGCAGGCCGCGTTCGGCGACCAGCCGGTGTGCATCACCGGTACCGATCCCGCCGTACTACCCCAGCCAGGGCCGCAGGCGCAGGCGGGCCCCGGATGGCGGCTGCTGGCCGACGAGGTGGCCGGAGAGCCCTACCGCACCGGCGTGGCCGCCGACCCGGACGGCTACGAGCGCCTGTGGCGCGCGATCGGGCTGCCGGGTCAGCTGCCCACGGTGGACTTCGAGACCGAGATCGTGGTCTGGTTCGGTGCCGTGTTCAGCAGCAGCTGTCCCGGCCTCCGCTTCGACGGGGTGGTGCACACGGGGGAACCGCCGCTGCTGCACGCCGTCATCGTGGACACCGACGACGCGGTCGCCTGCAACGCCGACGCCAACCCACGCGCCTTCGTCGTGGCGGTCGAGCGCGCCGCGCTGCCCGACGGGCCGTTCGCGGTGCAGCTCGGTGCCCAGGATCCGCCACCGGGCGCGCCGCAGGAGCGCACCCTGGTCGACGCGGACCTCCGCAGCCCTGGGGCGCCCCTGCCCGCCGATGCCGTCGGTCCCGACCCGGCCTTGGCCGCGCCGGCCGAGCCCACGGTGGGGCCCGGCGAGCACGTCGAGGTCGGCTTCCCGGTCGGCTACCGCTTCAACCTGCACTGCGGGCCACAGTGGCTCGGTCCCCTCAACGACGTGCTCTGGCGTACCGGGGTGACCGACACCCCGCAGGCGTGGCGTGACGCCATGGACGCGCACGAAGAGGCCGTCGTCGAGGTGATCGTCGGAACCGAGCCGCCCGTCCTGACCGCCACGGTCGCCGGGCACGCGCTGACCTATCACCCCACCGCCGACGAGCACCCGGGCTGCGACTGACCGGTCGGCGCTGCAGACGACGCTGGCGGTGTCCGAACGCCCCGCACCGCCTGCGTCCACCCCCGAGAACCGCCGACTACGGTGGTGCGTAACGCTGAGTGGTGGGGTGGGCGCGATGCGCAAGAGCGAGCAGCGGGCCTCGTGGCTGGCCGCGCATGCCGCCGCGCGGATCCTCGTCGTCGACGACGAGCCGACCAACCGCCAGTTGCTCGAGACGATGCTCCAGCTCGCCGGGATCGCCGAGGTGATCACGCTCGCGGATTCGCGCGAGGTGGTGCCGCGCTGCCTCGCGGAGCCCATCGACCTGGTGCTCCTCGACCTGCACATGCCGTACTACAGCGGCTTCGAGGTGCTGTCGGCGCTGCGTGCGCGCCTCCCAACCGACACGTTCCTGCCGGTCGTGGTACTGACCGGTGACACCGCGGGGGAGACCCGGTCCCGGGCCCTGGAGGCGGGCGCCTCCGACTTCCTGATCAAGCCGTTCGACATGACCGAAGTGGTGTTGCGGGTGCGCAACCTGCTCGACGCCAAGCACCTGCACACCCAGGTCCGCGCGCACAGCCAGGCGCTGGAGGCCCGCCTCGAGGAACGCGACCGCGCCGATCGTGAGCGCCGTGACCGGGATGCCCGCATCCAGGCCCGGATCGAGGCCGCCCTCGACGAACGCTGTCGTGGAACCGTCTACCAGCCGATCGCCGACCTCCGTAGCGGCGGGATCGTCGGGTTCGAGGCGCTGACCCGCTTCGCGGGCGAACCATGCCGCCCGCCCAACGAGTGGTTCGACGAAGCGGCGTCCATCGGCCGCGGAGCGGGACTCGAGCTCGCCGCCGGTCGTACGGCGCTGGCCGGGATGGAGCAGCTCGCCCCCGACGCGTTCATGTCCGTCAACTTCTCGCCGTCGACGGCACTCGAACGTGACCTGTTCGACCTGCTCATCGACCTCCCGGGTGAGCGGATCGTGCTGGAGCTGACCGAACACGACCGGGTCGACGACTACGCGCCCCTCGTGGAGGCGCTGGACGAGCTGCGGGCACACGGCGTCCGGATCGCCGTCGACGACGCGGGTGCGGGGTATGCCGGCCTGCGGCACGTGCTGCGGTTGCGTCCCGACGTGCTCAAGCTCGACGTGGCACTCACCCGGGACATCGATCGCGACCCCGCGCGTCGGGCACTGGCCACCGCCATGGTGGCCTTCGCCTACGAGATCGACGCCGATGTGATCGCCGAGGGCATCGAGACCGCCGAGGAGTTGCGCACCCTCCGTGACCTGGGTGTGCCCCTGGGCCAGGGCTATCACCTGGCCCGGCCCGACAGCCTGCCGCTGACCGCCACCTCCCTGGCCGCCTGCTGAGCCGACCGGGACCGCCGACGTCCTGGTCGGCCAGTACCGTCGCCGACCGGTGCCCAGGGAGCAGGCGATGGACGACCGGGCGATCGCCCGCTGGCGGATGCACGCGCTCGGCCTGACCGGCCAGCGGCAGTCCTCACCCGCCGGGGTGGTCGGCGCCCTGCTCGGGGTCCAGGCCGAGAACCACGCCCAGGCGAGCTGGGCGGTGGCGACCCGGACGACGTCGCCGAGCCTGGCCGACTTCGCGCGGCAGTTCGATGTCGGCGCCTTCCTTCGCACGCACGTGCTGCGCCCGACCTGGCACTACGTCCTGCCAGACGACATCCGCTGGCTGCTGGAGCTGACCGGCCCGCGGATCCGTCGCTCGCTCGCCCAGCGCCAACGCGAGCTCGGCGTCACCGACACGGACCTGGCGCGCTCGCGTGGCGTCATCGGCGATGCCCTCGCCGCCGGACCGCTGCCACGTCGCGACCTCGCCGCCCGGATGGCCGGCCACGGGCTGCCCGCCGCGGGACGAGAACTGGGGCTGCTGCTCGAGGACGCCGAAGTCGGCGGGCTGATCTGCAGCGGCCCCATGTCGGACACCGCGCACACCATCGCGCGGCTGGACCACCGTGCGCCGCAGGCACGCCGCCTGGATCGGGACGAGGCCGTCGCCGAACTCGTGCGCCGCTACTTCACCGGGCACGGCCCGGCCACCGAACGCGACCTGTCCTCCTGGGCCAGCATGACCCTCACCGACGTGCGCGCCGGTCTGGCCGCCAACCGCGGCCACCTCGACACCTTCACCCACGACGCGCGCACGTACTGGTTCGGTCAGCCGCCACCGGAGGACCACGAGGGCTCCCCGCGCGCACACCTGCTGCAGACCCTCGACGAGTACCACAACGGCTATCAGGACTCGCGCCACGTGCTCGATGCCGAGGGCATCGTCCCCCGTGGTCGTCCGGCATCGGTCGGCATGGTCGTGGTCGACACCCAGGTTGTCGGCGGCATGCGCCGGACCGTGGCCGTCGACCGGGTCGTGTTCCACCTGCGGCTGTTCCGCCCGCTCCGTCGAGACGAGCGGGCGGCCGTGTCAGAGGCCGCCGTGCGCTACGGACGCTTCCTCGACCGCGAGCCCCTCGTCACGGGACTGGGTGACCGCTGATCGTCGCGCCGGCCGGCGGTCGGTCGACGCCGGCGCCAGGAAGCCGGCCTGCGAGGTACTCGGCCAGGTGCACGGCACGCACCGTGCGGCCCGAGGCGTCGAGCCCGCCACGCAGGTGCAGCAGACACCCCGGGTTGTCGGTGATCAGCACGTGCGCCTGCGTCTCGTCGACGCAGGCGAGCTTGCGGTCGAGGATCCCGGCGGCCAACCGCGGGTTCCTGACCGACGTCGAGCCGCCGAAACCGCAGCAGGTCCCGGCCTCGGGCAGCGGTACGACCGATACACCGGCGACCTCCTCGAGGAAGCGTTCGACGACGTCCTCGCGGCCGAGCGTGTTGCTGGCCTGACAGAAGCGGTGGACCGTGACCGGTGTGCGGTCGCCGTCGTCGAGGCTGCCCGCCGGCAGGCGGCCGGGCCCCTCCGTCAGGTAGCCGACGAGGTCGTGGACCCGTCCGGCGAGCTGGTCGGCCCGCTGGCGGTGACCGGCGTCGTCACGCAGCAGGCGAGGCGCGTCGTGGCACAGCATCGCCAGGCAGCTCGATGCCGGCGTCACCACGTCGTCGGCACCCTCGAGCACGTCCAGCGTCTGCCGCAGCATCGAACGGGCGACGTCCTGTTCACCGGCGTCGTAGGCCGGCAGCCCGCAGCAGTGCTGTTCGCGGCGGACCAGCACCTGGGCTCCGGCGGCCCGCAGCAGGGTCGCGGCGGCGACCGGCACCTCGGGGGCCAGGCGGTCGGCGAGACACTGCAGGAACAGCTGCACCCGTCGTCCGCGCAGCGGCTGTGACGCGAGCGGCGGTGGCTCGCGGAGGCCGCCGGCGACGAGCCGGTCGCGGGCAGGGCGGATCGGTACGGCCGGCGGCGTCCGCCAGCCGATCCAGGCGTCGAGCCGGCCGTTGCCCAGCAGCGCGCGCGGAAGGCGCGTGACACCGTCCCGCCGCAGCGGGCTCGTCAGGACGCCGGTGAGCCGCAGGCCGAAGTCCACCAGCCAGCGGTGCTCGAAGGCGGCGATGGCAAGCCGGGTGACGCGGCCGGCCGGCACGGCATCGGGCACCGCGTCGGTCACCTCCGCGCGGACCTCGAGGATCTGCACCGGCAGGGGGATGTCGACCGGACACACCGTCGCACAGGCGCCGCAGGACACGCACAGCGACTGCGGACCGGCCGCCGCCTCGGCACCGTGATGGAAGGCCGTGTTCACCAGGCCGATGGCGCCGGTGTAGACGTGACCGAAGGCGTGGCCGCCGACGACGCCGTACGGGGGGCAGACGTTGGCGCAGGCGCCGCAGCGGATGCATCGCAGCGCGGCGGCGACGTCGGGGTCCTCAGCCATCGCGCTGCGCCCGTTGTCGAGCAGCACGATGTGCTGCGCCTGCCCCGGGCGCGGACCGGTGATGAAGTTGGTGTAGACCGTGATGGGCTGACCGGTGGCGGAGCGGGCCAGCAACCGGACCTGCTTCATGGCGTCGGCGTAGGTCGGGACCAGCTTCTCGATGCCGGCGGTGACCAGGTGCACGGCCGGCAGGGCGACCGCGAGCCGGTTGTTGCCCTCGTTCTCGACCGTCAGCATGGCGCCGCCCTCGGCGATCAGCGCGTTCGTACCGGACAGGCCGGCGCCACTGGTCAGGAACCGCTGGCGGAGCTCCGTGCGCGCCGCGGCGACCATGCGCTCGATGTCGTCGGGCGGGAACGTGCGGCCGAGGACGCGCTCGAACAGCTCGGCGACCTGCTCCTTGCGCTTGTGGATGGCGGGCATCACCAGGTGGGACGGGGTCTCGCCGGCGAGCTGGAGGATCCATTCGCCGAGGTCGGTCTCGACCGGCACGATGCCGTTCGCCTCGAGGTGGTGGTTCAGACCGATCTCCTCGGACACCATCGACTTGCCCTTGACCACCACGGTGGCGCCCGCGTCCCGGAGGATCGAGGTGATCCGCTCGTTCGCCTCACCGGGGGTCGCGACCCGCACGACCTGCGAACCGGCCGCTTCGGCGTTGCGGGTGAACTGGTCGAGGAGGTGGTCCCAGTCGGCGAGTACGCGGTCCTTGACGGCGGCCAGCTCGGCGCGCAGGTCGTCGAAGCTGCGGTCCTCCTGCGCTTCGAGGTGGGCGATGGCCGTGTCACGGCTGGTGCGCCAGCCACGCTGGAACGCGGTCAGTCCCTCCCGGACGTTCGGGTCGGCGAGGGCCGCCTCGTAGCGCTCCTCGAACGCCCTCACGGCAGCACCACCACGTCGACCTCCTGGGGACCCTGTACGCCGATCGTCAGGCTGCGCTCGATGTCGGCGGTGCGCGACGGTCCGGTGATCAGGGTCGCGAAGGCGGCGACGCCGGTGGGGCGGCCGGCGAGCCAGCTCGCCGCCGACTCGAGCCGGTCCACGATCGTGTGCCGCTCGACCAGCAGCACCAGCCGGTGGCACAGCATGGTCGTGACGCGGTCTCCGAGCGGATGTTCGGACACCAGCACGCTGCCGGTCTCGGCGATCCCCATCGCGCCCTCCACGATCGCCACCTCGACGTCGGCGACCTGCGCTGCCGGGTCGTCGCCGTCGGCGACCACCACCTCGAGGCGGTGCGCCTCGAGTGCCCGCCGCAGCGTCGGTTGGCGGCGGTCGAGGCTCGGGGCGACGGCGACACGACGCCCGTGCGCGGCCGCGTGGTCGGCGACGGCGGCCAGGTCGGGGAGCTCGAGGTGACCCGCAGCGGACGCGGTGACGGCCGCGGCGAACCGCTCGGCGGTCGACGGCAATGCGGTCCCGGAGGTTTCCATCGGTGGCTCTCCGTCGGCGTCGGCCAGAGCTGCCCTTCCGCCGGGCGTCACCCTGCCAGTGCGGGGAGCTGAGGTCCAGTGTGTGTCACGATGGCACGCTCGTGTCGCGCCGAGGCGACGGGCAGGAGCAGATGATGGACGAGCTCGAGTTCGAGATCGAACGGATCGCCGCGGCGTCGGACTTCTCCGGCGCGGTCCGGGTCGACCGCGACGGCCGGGTGCCGCTGGCGCGCGCCTTCGGACTGGCGCACCGGGCGCTCGAGGTGCCGAACACCGTCGACACCCGCTTCGGCATCGCGAGCGGCCTCAAGGGCTTCACCGCCCTGGTCGTGATGAGCCTGGTCGAGGACGGAAGCCTGACGCTGGACACGCCCGCACGGTCGCTCCTGCGCGACGACCTGCCCCTGATCGCCGACGACGTGACCGTCGACCACCTGCTGGCGCACCGCTCCGGCATCGGCGACTACTTCGACGAGCACGGTGACCTCGACATCACCGATCACGTGCTCCCGGTCCCGGTCCACGAACTCGAGACCACCGAAGACTTCGTGCGCGTGCTCGGGGGCCACCCGACCGTCTTCCCCGCCGGTGAACGGTTCGCCTACTGCAACGGTGGGTACGTGGCACTCGCGCTGCTGGCCGAGCGGGCGGCCGCGACCTCGTTCCACGACCTCGTGGCGCAGCGCGTGTGCGGTCCGGCGGGCCTGACCCGCACGGACTTCCCCCGGTCCGACGAACTGCCGGGCGACGCGGCCGTCGGCTACCTCCACCTGCACGGCGGTCGGACCAACGTGTTCCACCTGCCCGTCCGCGGTACCGGCGACGGCGGCGTCTACTCCACCGTCGCCGACCTGCACGCCTTTTGGCAGGCGCTGTTCGCCGGCCGGCTGGTGCCGATCGAACGGGTCGAGCAGATGATCGCGCCCCGCAGCACCGTGCCCGAGAACGACGCCCGCTACGGGCTCGGGTTCTGGCTGCACGCCTCCGGGCCGTCGGTCGCCCTCGAGGGCTACGACGCCGGGGTGTCGTTCCGTTCGGTCCACGACCCGCGGACCGGCACGACCCACACCGTGATCGCGAACTCCTCCGAGGGCGCCTGGCCGCTGGCGCGCCACCTCGCCCGCGAGCTCACGGGCTGAGCGGGGTGGCGCGCCGCGACGAGGGCGTCGTCGTGGCGGTTCAGCCGGCCGCTGCCAGCGCCTGGTCGAGGTCGGCCAGGATGTCGTCGATGTGCTCGATGCCGATGTTGAGCCGGATGGCGTCGGGCTTCACGCCGGCCGTCGCGAGCTCCTCCTCGGTGAGCTGGCGGTGGGTCGTCGAGGCCGGGTGGTTCACCAACGACTTGGTGTCACCGATGTTGACCAGGCGCGTGAACAGCTCCAGGGCGTCGTGGAACGTGACCGCCGCGTCGTAACCGCCGGTCACCCCGAAGGTCATCAGCGCTGCGGGCCGGCCACCCGTGTACTTCTTCGCCAACTCGTGGTAGGGCGAGCTCGGCAGCCCCGCGTACTCGACGTACTCGACACCGGGGTGCGCCTGGAGGTGCTCGGCGACCTTCTGCGCGTTCTCGACGTGGCGCTCGATGCGCAGCGGCAGTGTCTGCAGGCCCTGGATGATCTGCCAGGCGTTGAACGGACTGATCGCCGACCCGGTGTTGCGCAGCGGGACGGTACGGGCCCGCCCGATGAAGGCGGCCTCGCCCAGCGCCTCGGTGTACACCACGCCGTGGTAGGCCGGTTCCGGCTGGTTGAGCTGCGGGAAGCGGTCGGCGTGGTCGGACCACGGGAACCGGCCGCTGTCGACGATGATCCCGCCGATCGAGTTGCCGTGTCCACCGATGTACTTGGTCAACGAGTGGACGACGATGTCGGCGCCCCACTGGATCGGCTTCATCAGGATCGGCGTCGCGACGGTCGAGTCCACGATCACCGGCACGCCCGCATCGTGGGCGACGGCGGCGATGGCCTCGAGGTCGGGGATGTTGCCTGCGGGGTTGCCGATGGACTCGAGGTAGACCGCCTTGGTCCGCTCGTCGATCAGAGCGGCGATCGCGTCGGCGGAGTCGTCCTCGGCGAAGCGGACGTCGACCCCCTGCGCGGGGAACATGTGCTTGAACAGGGTGTAGGTCCCGCCGTACAGCAACGGCACCGTGACGATGTTGTCGCCGGCGCGGGTGATGGTCTGGATCGCGTACGTGATCGCGGCCTGGCCCGAACTGGTCGCGAGCGCCGCGATGCCGCCCTCGAGCGCGGCCAGCCGCTGCTCGAGCACGTCCTGGGTCGGGTTCATGATGCGCGTGTAGATGTTGCCCGGAACGGCGAGGTTGAACAGGTCGGCGCCGTGCTGGGCGTCGTCGAACTCGTAGGCGACCGTCTGGTAGATGGGGACGGCGACGGCCTTGGTGGTCGGATCGGGTTCGTAGCCGGCGTGGATCGCCAGGGTCTCGTCGTGCGCCATGGGTCGCCCTTTCGAAGCGGTCAGCGGTCGGTGGTGATCGTCCGGAGCTGCGTGTCCGGCGGTTGGACACGCAGGCCCAACGGGTCGTCCGGGTCGACGCCGGGCATGAACGCCACCCCACGTTCGACGTCGGTCAGGCGGTAGACCAGGCCGAGCCAGTTGGCGAAGACCGCCTTGGCGGTGTCGGCCCAGGTGTTGTCGAGGCCGTCGGCCAGTTCGTCCTCGGGGAACGCGGGCGCCGGGCGGCCGGTGTGCCGAGCCTCGGCGACGGCTTCGAGGTGGCGGTGCGCGCCGCGCGCTGCAGCGCCGAAGAGGTAGTTCTGCGGCAGGGGCGGCAGTTCGTCCAGTTCTCCGTCCGCGTAGCGGCCGACCTCGCGCTTGTACTCCTTGAGCAGGCTGACCGTGTCGTACTCGGGATGGCCCTGCATGAACACCATGCGGATCCCGTCGGCGCTGGTGGCCAGGTGCAGGTCGCCCTCGGTGCTCTCGATGAGTACCTGCAGGCCCGCACCCTCGAGCTGCGCCGAGGTGACCTCGTTCCAGCGTGAGTGCGGCACGTCGAAGCGGGTGTTGATCCCGTGCAGCAGGGGATGACCCGGCGCCCGGTTGCGGTGGGGGAAGACGCCCCACCGCTTGCTCTGCAGCGGGCGGCGATGGATGCCGTGCAGGTACTGCAGCAGGGCATGGGTCGCCAGGCACGAGCACAGGATCGAGGTCACGTTGTCGCTGGCCCAGTCGATGACCTCGAGCAGCGGGGCCCAGAAGGCCTCCTCGTCCAGCCGCGGGTTGGAGACGTTCGCGCCCGAGACGATCAGGGCATCGAGCCCCTCCTCGCGCAGTTGCTCGAACGGGGTGTAGTAGCGCTCGATGTGGGCACGGGCGGCGTCGCTGCGCACCAGCCCGGGCACGGTGAACGGGTGCACGTACACCTGCACGATGCGGTTGGCGTGCCCCACGAGGCGGACGAACTGCTGCTCGGTCACGTGCAGTGCCGCGTCCGGCATCATGTTGAGCAGGCCGACGTGGAGCTCGCGGATGTCGGCGTGTCGTGCCGCTTCGACGTCCAGCACGTCCTCGCCCGCGGCCGCGAGTTCGGCGAAGGTCGGCAGCGACGAGTGGGCGACGATCGGCACGTGCTTCCTGGTGGGCCGGCGAGCCCCCGACGCTAGCGCTGTGACGCGCGCATGCCACACGCGCCGGTGCCTACGTGGCAAAGCCGCGGGCGCGACGTCGACGACACACGCGTCCGGATCGGCTGCAACCTGCGCGGCCAGCCGTGCGTCGGGTGTTGGAAAGGAGGCCGCCATGCCACCCCGATCCGCACGTCCTGTACGTCGGCCGCTCACCCTGGTCCTCGCCGTCGGGCTGCTGGCCGGTCTGCTGCCCGCAACGGCCGGCGCGCAGGAACGCGCGACGACCCTGTGCCAGGACGCGCCGCCAGCGTCCTTCGCCGACCGGGGCCAGGTGGCGGCCGTCCATCGCGCGGCGGTCGACTGCCTGGCGCACCTCGGCGTGGTCGAGGGTCGCGTCGAGGGCGCCGCCGCCCGCTACCTGCCCGGCGCCGAGGTGCGTCGCGACCAGATGGCGTCGTTCGTCGTCCGTGCCCTCGAGGTGGTGGCGGGTGAGCACGTGCCCGGTCCCGGCGACGTGGCCTTCACCGACATCGACGGCACCGCCCACGCCGACCGGATCCGGCAACTGGTGCGCATCGGCGTGGTCGAGGGGACCGGAGCGACCACCTACGCGCCGGGGGCTCCGGTGACGCGAGCACAGACGGCGACGTTGCTGTTGCGCGCGACGGCCTGGGCCGGTGGCACGACGGTCGATGCGCTCGCCGGCGGTCCGACCCGTTTCGTCGACATCGCCGGCACGGCGCACGAGGCACGCATCCAGGGTGCCTACCACCTCGGTGTCACCGCCGGCGTGGAGACGTTCCGGTTCGCGCCCGAACGCAACGTCACACGGCAGCAGATGGCGAGTTTCCTGCTCGCGGCGCTGCGCGCCATGCTCGAGGACCCGTCGACGTGCACCAGCGCCCGTGACGGCTACACGGTCTCGCTGCCCGCCGGCTGGCGCACCAACGCCGGGGACATCGTGCCCCGCTGCACCGTCTTCCACACCGAGCGCTTCGTCCTCGAACCGCACAGCGAGATCCCTGGCGGACTCGCCGTACACCTGGGCACCGCCCCGATGGACCACGAGGAAGCGGCCGACGAGGCCACCCGCGCGGAACGCGGCCGCCGTACCGACACGGCCGGCGGCCGGACGGCGATCGTGGTCGAGGCCGTGGACGACGGGGAAGGCCTGTACCCCGCGGGCACCCTGGTCTACACCTGGTACATCGACGCACCGGACACGGCCGCGGCGCCGACCCTGATCGCCCGCACCACCTCGCTCGCCCGCGACTACGAGGCCAACAAGCGCGCGCTGGACGGCATGATGGCATCGCTGGTCTTCGTCGGCGGGCCGAGCGCCTAGATTCGAGGCATGGGTGCGAAGGACGACGGCGCGGTACTGGACCTCGACGGGCACGAGGTCACGATCTCGAGCCCGGACAAGGTCTTCTTCGAGGAGCGCGGGGAGACCAAGCTCGACCTCGTCCGCTACTACGAGGCCGTCCGGGAACCGCTGCTGGGCGCCATGGGTGGGCGGCCGGTGCTCCTGCAGCGCTACCCCAATGGTGCCGCGGGGTCGAACTTCTTCCAGAAGCGGGTGCCGAAGAACGCCCCGCGCTGGCTGACCACGACCGAGGTCAGCACCGTCAACGGCACCACCTCCGAGGCGCTGGTCGCCGCCGACGTCGCGCACGTCGCCTGGGCCGTCAACCTCGGCTGTCTCGGGTTCCACGTCTGGCCCAATCGTGCCGACGATCCGGCACACGCCGACGAACTGCGGCTCGACCTCGACCCCCAGCCCGGCACGGACTTCGACACCGCCCGGGAGGCGGCCCGCGAACTGCGCACCCTCCTCGAGGAGGTCGGCCTGACCGGCTACCCGAAGACCACGGGGAAGCGCGGCATCCACGTCTACCTGCGGCTGGAGCCGCGCTGGGACGCCTACGAGGTGCGCTCGGCCGCCGTGGCGGTCGCCCGTGAGCTCGAGCGTCGCCGCCCGGACCTGCTCACCGCCGCGTGGTGGAAGGAGGAGCGGGGCGAGCGCATCTTCGTCGACTACAACCAGAACGCGCCCCACAAGACGGTGTTCGGCGCCTGGTGTGTCCGGGCGCGTCCCGGCGCGCAGGTCTCGACCCCGTTCGCCTGGGACGAACTCGACGACGTCCATCCCGACGCGTTGACCATCGCCACCGTTCCCGACCGGGTCGCGGAGCAGGGCGATCCATGGGCGCCGATGTACGTCCGGCCGCAGTCGCTCGAGCCGCTGCTGGCCATGCACGAGCGCGACCGGGACAACGGCCTGCACGACGCCCCGTGGCCGCCCGTCTACCCGAAGATGCCCGACGAGCCGCCTCGGGTCGCGCCCAGCCGCGCGAAGGACCCCGACGCCTGAGCGGGGGCGTACCGCGCGATGCTCGGGCGCGACGCTCGGGCGGGGCGCCGCTGGACCGACGGCCGGGGTGCCGGGCATCCGCCTGCGTACCGTGCGGAGCCGCCGACCTCCAGGAGCCATGGTGCAGATCGAACGCGACGACGCCCGACAGCGCTACGTGGCCAGTGATGACGGAACCCCCGCCGGCGAGCTCACCTTCGAGGTGGAGGAGGGCACGATCCGGCTCCTGCACACCGGCGTGGCGCCGGACGCCGAGGGCCAGGGTGTCGGCAGCGACCTCGCCCGTCGCGCGCTCGACGACGCCCGCCGCGACGGCGTCCGGGTCGACCCCCGGTGCGAGTTCGTGGCCGGCTTCATCGACCGCAACCCCGAGTACGCCGGACTCGTCCAGGACCGCTGACCGCCGTCAGCGGTCGCCCGCGGGCGTCCGCTCCTCGGGCGCCGGGCCCGGCTCGTCGTCCGACGCCGGCCGGACCGCGGCGTGCAGGTGGTCGAGGTGCACCGGATCGGTGAAGGAGCGGCCGCCGAACGCATCCAGCGCCCACGGACTGCCGACGATGGGCTCGGCAGCGTCGGTGTAGAGCGCCTCGACGGCCCGACGTGTGGCCGACTGCTCGGAACGTCGACCCTCGATCACCAGTTCGCCGCCGACACGGAAGATGTCGACGGCCCGGCCACGCAGGTGGTCGCTCATCCGGTCCGTGCCGAAGACGTGGTAGGGGTGCCCGCTCTCGAGCACCACCACGCCGACGTCGCCGGTGGCCTCCGCGAGCCGCGACATCAGTGCGAGCAGTTCGACGCGGGTGGCACCACGGTGGATGTCCCACCGCGCGGAGTCGGGCAGGAAGATCCGTTCGTCGTCGAGCACGGCTTCGACCCGGGGATCGAGGTCGTCGGGACGTGGGACGGGCACGCCGCCGTCGGAGGCGATGCCCTCGAGCACCCAGTCGCCGTCCTGCATACGCAGGCGGACGTCGATGGTGCGCACCTCCACGCGCGCCTCGTCGGCTCCGGGGTCACCGATGGTCTGCTCGAGCACCACCATGATCGAGGCGCGGTCGGCGGTCAGGCCGCCGAACTGCGGATAGACCACCTCGCCGCGGGACCAGCTTCCGGGGTGGTACAGGCCGCCGGCCTCCTCGGCGATCCGATCGCGCGTCGCGCCGGACGCGAGGCGTGCCGTGACCTCCTCGAACGTCTCGCCGGGTTCGTAGGTCGTCAGGACCTGGGCGACCTCCGCGCCGAGGGACTTCGCGTTCGGGTGCGTCTCGTCGGGGTGGGGTTCGTATCCCCGGGGCAGCGGCGGCGCCTCCGGCGGCCGTTCGCCGGGCTCGGTCGGTTCGTCCTCGGGCTCCGGCTCCGGTTCCTGCGGGGTCGCCGGCGCAACGGCCTCCTCGTCCGAGGGGGTGCTCGTGGCCTGCGGATCGGTGGGGGCACCGAGCGTGACCGTGTCGCTGAACACCCCGCAGGCGGACGCCAGGACGGCGATCAGCAGCAACAGCAACTTCGGACGCATGACGACGTTCACCTCGCGCGGGGGCCGCGAAGGTAGCCAGCCGGGCCGTACCGATCGTGGGCGGGTCAGGAGGTCTCCGCGATCCGTTGGCGGCGGCGCCACGCGGCCCAGACCGCCAACGCCGGAAGGCCGATCACGGCGACCACCGGCAGCACGGCGAGGCCGATCCAGATGGCGGCGTCGGCGACCGCGGTCAGCGACCGGCTGGCGGCCGACAGCGCGGCCCGGACCGTCTCGCCCGGCGCCCAGCCGGGATCCGCGACCGGCGCCGCCGCGACCGACGGGGTGAGGCGGACCGTGATGGTCGCCAGCGACACCTGGTCGCCGACCATGTCGAGCCGCCCTTCGATCCGGTCGATCTCGGCGCGCACCTCGCGGATGCGCTCGTACACCCGCAGCAGTTCGTCGGCCTCGGCAGAGCTCTCGCCGATCTCGGCCAGCAGGGCCCGCAGTTCCTCCTCGAATGCCTCGAGGTTGCGCAGTTGCGCCCGCAGGTCGGCGCTCAGGACCGTGACGTCCTGTTCCTCGACGCGGCGGACCGGGGTGTTGTCGGCGAGTGCCTCGAGGTCGTCGAGCGTGGGTTCCAACCGCTCGCTGGGCACCCGCACCGTCACCGTGCCGCTGAGCACCCCGTCACGATCACGGCGCAGATCCGCCGTGGCGACGAAACCGCCCGCCTGGTCGACGGCGCGGACGACGCCGTCGTGCACCTCCGCGGGGTCGCGGTCCTCGAGTTCGATCGTGGCCGTGCGAATCACCCGCCGCCCCAGCGTCACGGCGGTCGGTAGCGCCGTGTCGCCGGACCCGACCTCGCCGTCGTGTGCCGGCTCCTCGCCGGTCTCGATGTCGTGGTCGAAGCCGGCTCCCGAGTCGAAGCCGCCGCCCGAGTCCATGGCGGGTGCGGGTTCCGGCGCATCCTCGGCGGCTTCCATGGTGGCCGAGTCGGCCGTGTCGCCGGCCTGGCCGCCCGAGCAGCCGATCACGAACACCGCGAGCATCAGGCCCGCTCCCACCCGCCGCCGCCCGGTCCTTCGCGTCGTCCCCATCGCCCACCTCGCGTGTCGTCGTCGAGGGTGGGACGGTCGTGGCCCGGCGAAGGTTGCGTCGGTCAGCGCAACAGCGCGCTGCGGACGTGGTCGAGACGGGCCGGTGGGATCGAGTGCAGGGGCGGCCGGCACCAGCGTTCGGTGACGAGGCCGTCGAGTTGCAGGGCCGCCTTGAGCACCGCGGGCGTCGAGGCAGCCACGGCCCCGATCGCCTCCACCGTGCGGGTGATCGACGCCTGCAGGCGGCTCGCCTCGGCGTCGTCTCCGGCACCGACGGCGGCATGCAGCGCGACCACCTGCCGCAGGCGCAGGTTGGCGATGGCAGTGATCGACCCGTCGACACCGGCACGCAACGCGGCCGCCAACGACGGGCCGTGACCGGTGAGCAGCGCGAACGCGTCCTGATCGGCGACCTCGGCCGCGAAGGCCGCCCGGCGGTCCGCGTCTGGCGAGGAATCCTTCATCCCGACGATACGTGGATGCGTCGCCAGTTCGGGCAGCGCGGCCGGCTCCAGCGAGGAGCCCGTCAACTGTGGGATGTGGTAGACGAGCATCGGGACGCTGGTGCGCTGCGCGACCTCGAGGTGGTAGGCCGTCAACTCCTCGGAGGTCAACGGATAGGTGTGCGGCGCGAGCACCAACACGGCGTCGGCGCCCGCCGCGGCGAGCCGCTCGACGTCCTCCTCGACGGCGGGGACCGTCGCGCCGGACGCGCCGGCGACGACGAGGGGTCGGGGGCCGGCGTCCGTCGTGACCAGGCCGTCGACCGTCGCGCGGGTCGTCCGGGTCAACGTCTCGCGCTGAGCAGGTTCGAGCAGCGCGCCCTCGCCGGTCGTGCCCGCCAGGACCACGCCGGTCGCACCGTCACCGACCGCACGCCGGACCAGCACCTCGACGTCGCCGAGGTGGACCTCGCGGCCCTCGTCCAGCGGGGTGACGAGCGCCACCATCGCGCCGTGCAGGCCGGTCAGCCGCATCCGGGCTCCTGGGGTCGGTGGCGGGCGGCCAGCGTAGGCACCGCGGCCCCACCGCGTGTCCGCCTCACCGGGTGTCCACGCGCTCCTCGAGACGGCGCAGGAACTCCCGTTGTGCGACGACCAGCTTCTCGTCGGCGGTCGTCAGGTCGAACCACGCCACGCGGTCCACCTCGGGGAACCGCTGCAGCCGCCCCGACCCGCGCGGCCACTCCATCTCGAAGGTGCCGGGAACGACCGCCTCGGGATCGAGGTCGGCCTCGATCGCGAACGCCGTGACGACCTTTCCGCCCGATTGGCGCACCGTCCCGAGCTCGAGCACCTCGCCGTCCGGTGCCGCCAGCCCCAGTTCCTCGACGAACTCCCGTCGCGCCGCCGCCAGGGGAGCCTCCCCGTCGGCGTACTCGCCCTTCGGCAGGCTCCAGCCGCCGGCGTCGCGTCGCGCCCAGAACGGACCGCCCATGTGGGCGAGCAGCACCTCGAGTGTCCCGCTCGTGCGCCGGAACAGCAGCAGGCCGGCACTGTGTCGTTGCGCCATCCGGCCTCCGTCTCGTTCGCCCGGCAACGTCCCACGGTAGGCGCGCGCGGCCGAAGGTGACGCGGCGGCACCGGCCGCGACTTCACTAGCGTCCACGGCACCGACCAAAGGCTCGAACGTGACGACGTCGATGGCCAGCGAGACCGACGCGCGGCGTCTCGCCGCGGCGCGGGCGGAATTCGAGCCGGACGTCGTCTACCTCAACAGCGCGACGCTCGGACTGCCGCCGCGCCGGACCATCGACGCGGTCACGTCGGCACTCGACGACTGGCGGCGCGGCACGGTGGACGCCGCCGCCTACGACCTGCACGTCGAGGCCAGCCGGCGCGACTACGCCCGCCTCGTCGGCGTCGATCCCTCGTGGGTCGCGGTCGGGTCCCAGGTCTCGGCGTTCGTCGGGCTGGTGGCCGCGTCGTTGCCGCCCGGGAGCGAGGTCCTGACCGCGACGGGCGACTTCACCAGCGTGCTCTTCCCGTTCCTGGCGCGATCCGGGCTGGGGGTGCGCGTGCGCGAGGCGCCACTCGAGGACCTGGCGGACGCCGTGGGCCCGGCCACGAGTCTGGTGGCCGTGTCGGCCGTGCAGTCGGCGGACGGACGTCTCGCCGACCTCGATGCGCTGGTGGCCGCCTGCGCCGCGGTCGGCGCACGGACCCTCGTGGACACCACGCAGGCCACCGGCTGGCTGCCGGTCGACGCCTCCCGCTTCAGCTTCACGACCGGCGGCGGCTACAAGTGGCTGCTGTCGCCCCGCGGAACCGCGTACTTCACCATCCGTCCGGAGCTGTTGGACGACCTCGTACCCGTCGCGGCGAGCTGGTACGCCGGCGATGACCGGTGGTCGAGCATCTACGGCACCCCGCTGCGGCTCGCTGCCGAGGCGCGCCGGTTCGACGTCTCCCCGGCCTGGCAGGCCTGGGTCGGTCAGGCCGCCTCGCTGGAACTGCTCACCGAAGTCGGCGTCGAGGCCCTGCACGCCCACGCGTGTGCGATGTCCCGGCGGTTCTGCGACGCCGTGGGGCTGCCCTACGCCGATTCGGCGATCGTGTCCGCGGTCGCCGACGACGACGTGCCGGAACGATTGCGCCGAGCGGGGATCGTGGCGGCCAACCGCGCCGGCCGACTGCGGTTGTCGTTCCACGTCTCCACCAGCGAAACGGACGTCGACCGCGCCGCCGAGGCCCTGGCCGGCCATCTCCACAGCTGACCGGTCGGGAACTACTCCTCGACGAAGCGGCAGTGGTAGCGCGCTGCGAGTGCGGCGAGGGCGTCGTCCTCCAACGCCTCCTCACCGCCCGGCCACGCGGCGACCGCATGGAAGAACTCCTCGAAGCCACCCGGGGCCAGCAGCGTCAGCATCCGCAACGGCTGGTCGCCGGAACGCACCAGCGTGTGCGGGGCACCCGCCGGGACCCGAACGAACGCGCCGGGCTCGAGCGTGTGCGCACGGTCGCCGACCACCGCGCGACCTTCACCGGCCAGGACGAAGAAGCTCTCCTCCTCGCGGTCGTGGACGTGCAACGGGGGAGGATCACCGAAGAACGTCTCCTCCGCGAGCGAATAGGCACCGCCGGTGTCACGTCCGCGCGCCAGGAACCGGTAGGTGCTGCCGAGCACCGTGATCTCGTCCATCGCCGTCTCCCGATCCGCATCCGGCCGTTGCGGGACCGGGAGACGGCGACATCGGCGGTCAGCGGCGCACCGGCAGGACCACGTGGCTGTCGCACGGACCGTCGTCGCTGCCGCAGCCGTGCTGGGAGTCGTAGTGGATCACCGCGACGGTCTGCGTGTCGAGGTATTGCGGTTCGATCTGCAGCGTGATCTGGTCCGAAGCGGTCACGGCCTGCGGCAACGTGACGCTCGCCTCGAGCAACGCCACCTCCGCGGCGAAGGTCGGGGTCGCCTCGACCGTCTCGGTCACCGCCAACACGCCGTCCGCGTACAGACGCACGATCCAGCCGGCGCTGCCGAGGTCGCCGCACGCGGAGCACATCGCCCACCAGCGGGCCGTCAGCGTCCCGTCCAGCGTGACCTGCTCGCCGTCGAGGAACCAGGTCCAGTTGGGGTCGTGGATGTTGCGGGCGGCCGTGCCGTCGACGATGCCGCTGCCGCCGAGTGCGGTCCACGTGGCCGCCTCGGAACCGGAGAACGTGTCGTCGTGGCGCAGGAACGGCCCGTCGCAGGCCTGGACGTCCAGTCGTCCCTCGCCGGTGCAGCCGTCCTCGGTGTTGCCACGGAACCACAGCGTCTCGCCGGCGGCACCGGCGTCCGCAGCGTGCCGGACGCGCAGCGCCAGCGGGGCACGCAGGGTGCGGTCACCGTTGGTCGCGACGACATGCCCCTCGTAGTCGCCTTCGGCGAGTCGCGAGCCGTCGAGCGTGATCCGCAGGTTCGCCGTCGCACGGCCGTTGGCGGGCACGCGCACCTGGCGGTCCAGTTGCAGCCGCCATCCACGATCGGGAAGGGCGCGACCCTCGCCGCCGCGGTCGTTGCCGTCGCCCGGCTCGAACCGCAGCTGCCAGCGGCCGCCCTGGCCGGAGACGTCCTGGACGAGGAGCTGCTTCTCGACCACCGTGCGGGCACCCACCTCGACGACGCCGAAGTTGATGCTGCCACGTGCCAGCGTGCCGTCGGGATGGGCGGGATGGTCGCGGTAGGTCTCGCCCAGCAGCGCCGGCGTGGTCGCCGCGGCGAAGGCGTCCACCATCCCCGCGCCCTGGTCGTGCACGGAGTAGGGCGCATCCGTGGCCGGGTCGACGAGCTGGACGGCGGTGTTCATCAGGGCCGTCTTCAGCATCGGCGGGGTCCAGTCGGGGTGCAGCTCGGTCAGCTGCGCCAGGATCCCGGCGACGTGCGGCGCGGCCATCGAGGTCCCACCGGCCTGTCCGTACCCGTCGGGCGAAGCCAGCTGACCGGCACGCGGCACCGACGAGGTGATGTCGTTGCCCGGCGCCACGACGTCGGGCTTGATCACGAAGTCGTCGTTGGGGCCGCGGCTGGAGAACCCGGTGACCTGGCCGACGATGGAGCGCGGCTCGCTCCACGCCAGCCGCAGGTCGGCGGTGGAGACGCCGTCGGCGCCGAACAGTTCGCGCAGGGCGTGGCCGTCCTCCTGGCTGATGGCGACCACCGGGATGCCCGGGGTCACCCCGGTCAGCGAGCCGGCGAAGTTGCCCGGCTCCTCGTTGTAGATCACGGCGGCGATCGCACCCGCCGCCTCGGCACTGGCGCCCTTGGTGCTGAAGGGCGCGATGCCGCGCTCGATCAGGGCGATGCGCCCGGCGGCAGCGGCACCGCAGTCGGCCGGGGTCAGCGCGAGACCGCAGTCGACGAACGGCGTGGTCTGGTCGGCGTCGGGGATGACCGATCCGGCCATCGGGACCATCTCGATGTCGAGGAGTCCCGCGTCGGGCACGGAGGCGAGGTAGGCGCGGTCGCCCGGATCGGTCGACGCGCCGACGGTCACCACGTCGTGTGCCGAGCCGGGACTGCCGATGGTGGAGTAGCCGGGTCCGGAGTTGCCGGCGGCCACGGCTGAGACGATGCCGGCGGCGGCCGCGTTGTTCAGCGCCTCGGACTCGGGCGAGTCCGGGTCGCCGTTCTCGCTGCCGAGGGACAGGTTCATCACGTCGGGGCCGCGTTCGGCCGCAGACTCGATGCCGAGCACCACGGACAGGTTGAGCCCGGTACCGGCGTCGCTGAGCACCTTGTACGCCCACACGTCGGCGTCCTTGGCCGGGCCGTCGTAGCGGGCGAGGCCGAGTGGGGTGTCGCCGTACGCAGCGGATCCCGCCGCCGTCCCCGCGACGTGGGTGCCGTGGCCGTGGGCGTCGGAGTGCCCGGCGGTCCAGGTCTCGTAGTGCTTGACCTTCGGGTGGGTGTCACCGGGATAGGTGGGGTCGCCACCGAACATCGGGTGGGTCCAGTCGATGCCGGTGTCCAGCACGGCCACCGACTGGCCGGCGCCGGTCGCGCCGAGCTCCCAGACCTCCGGCGCCCGCGTGTGCGCGACGCTCTCGTCCATCAACGAGGTGACCTGCGTGACCGGGTCGACGACCCGGACCGCGGGATGGGCGGCGAGTGCGGCGGCCGCTGCCGGGGTGGCGGCCACGCCGAGGCCGTTGAGGACGTAGGTCATGCGGGCTTCGCGGGTGCTGGTCACCCCTGCGGCGTCGCCGACCGGAAGCGTCAGCAGCCGCACGTCGAGGTCCTGCGTGGCCAGGTCCCCGAGAACGGCGTCCTGCTGCGCGCGCAGCCAGGCCCGGTGGGCGGCGAGGTCGAAGCCGTCACCGGCCTGTGCCGCCGCCACCGCCGCGGGGGTGCCCTCCAGTCGGACGATGTAGGCGCCGTGGCCGGCGCCGAGCCCGAGATCCGGCGCGGCGAGGTCGAGTTCGACGTGACCGAGCAGTTCGTCGCCGATCGGAGTGGTCGGCGACAGCAGCGGCGTGGGCTCGAGCAGTGACGGCGCCGGTACGAAACCCAGCAGCGACAGTGACGCGATGCCGACCATGGCGGTCGACGCGCGCAGACGTCCGGTCATGTGCGTTGCTCCCTCTCGTACGTGCTCCCGGTGACGGGTTCCCGGTGTTCCGTACGACTCAACGTCCACCGACCGATCGGGTGACGGCGACGGGGCAGATCGCGCGAGCTGCGTCCTGCGGTCAGGCGCGTCGGCGCTGCAATCGGACCCCGACGAGGGCGCCGAGCAGGGCGACCGTGATCGCGACACCCATCGCCCAGCGTGGGCCGACGAGGTCCGCGGCGGCCCCGTCGATCAGCGCCGCGACGGGACGGTTGCCGAGGAACGCCACGCTCCACAGCGCCATGACCCGACCCCGCAATCGGTCCGGCACCCGGCGCTGCAGGACGGTCGTGAACCCGGTCAGGGCGAGCACGAACCCGACACCGGTCAGCCCGAAACCGGCCACCGCCACCCATGCGGCCGGCGAGATGGCGGACACGAGAAGTCCCGCGGCGACCACGGTGCAGCCGCCGGTGGCGACCTCCAGGCTGCCGATGCGGCGCTGGAGCGGTCCTGACATCGCCGCCGCCGGGACGGCCGCGACCCCGAACGCGCTGACGAGGCCGGCCGCCAACGCGTCACCGCCGCCGACGGCCTCGGCCAGGGCCGGCGCGAGGGTGATCATCGGGTCCGCGGCGAAGCCCGTCGCGGCGACCCCGCCCAGCAGCAGGAGCAGACCCGGCTCGCTCCGCACGTGCCGCAGGCCCGCCCGGACGGATCGGTCGCGGTCACGGTGCTCCTCACGTGGGCGCGGACGGATCACCAGCAGGGCGCCGATCAGCACCAGGAACGTCACCGCGTTGATGACGAACGCCAGCTCGGCACCGAGCGTGGCCAGGAGCACGCCGGCCGTCGCCGGTCCCAGCGCGCGCCCGAGGTTGAAGGTCAACGATGTCAGGGCGACCGCGCCTTCGAGGTCGGCGTCGTCGACCAGTGCCGGCACCAGCGCGTTGAGGGTCGGCGCCGACACTGCCTGACCGAGACCGATGCCGAACGCGGCCGCGAGGATGGGCCACGCCCCGGGCATGGCGTCCACGCCCCACCACACCGCCGCGACCGCCAACGCGGTTGCCGCGGCTGCCGCGGCCGACTGCGAGGTCAGCAGCAGTCGCCGTCGATCGACCCGGTCGGACAGCGCGCCGCCGAGCGGTGAGAACAGCAGCAGCGGTCCGAACTGTGCCACCGAGACCAGCCCGACCAGCAGCGCCGACCCGCTCAGCCGGTAGACCACCACGGCGGCCGTGACGTTGAACAGCCAGTTGCCGCTGTTGGACACGGCGTTTCCGAAGAACCAGGGGCCGAATGTCCGGTCGCGCAGCAGCGCGGCCGTCGAGCGCGGGCCGGGAGGGGTCGACGGCGGTGGCGGAGTGGTCACGGTCGTCACGCTATCCGGCAGGCACGCGGCGCCGTTGCAGCGCCGCGACGCGAGTCCACGCTCCACGCGACCGTCAGCCGGGCCTTCGCACGTTCGCCGGTGGCCGGCTGCACCGCGGCGGGGGAAGATCGACCCATGCGGACGTCGTTGGTGGCCCCGCCGGATCGGGCCGCGGAGATCGTGCGTCGGGTGCATGCCCGGCTCGCGGCGCGTGGCAGCCACCTGCCCCTGCGGCTGTGGAACGGACGCGAACTGGGACCGGAGGACGCCGGGTTCCGCATCGTCCTGGCGCAGCCGTGGTCGTTGCGTGCGGTCGCGTCGTTGCGCGACGACCTGCGGGCCGGTGAGGCCTACCTCGCCGGTGCCATCGACGTCGAGGGATCGATGGTCGCGGCGCTGCGCGCGATCGATCGACTACGCGGCGAACTCGCGGCACGGGACAAGCTCGCGCTCGCCAGTGCGGCCCTGCGTATGCCACCGGAACCGGCTGGGCTGCAGCGCCGCCGTGCGCAGCTCGACGGGCCGGCACATTCGCGCGAACGGGACGCGGCGGCGGTCCGCCACCACTACGACGTCGGCAACGACTTCTACGCACTGGTGCTCGGCGACGACCTCGTCTACTCGTGCGCCTACTTCGACGACGCGGGCGCGGCGGCCGCCGCACACGACCGCGAGGCGCTGGCGCGGGCCCAGCACCGCAAACTCGCGTTGATCTGCCGCAAACTCGACCTCCGGTCCGGCGAACGCCTGCTCGACGTCGGGTGCGGTTGGGGCGCACTGGTCGTCCACGCCGCCCGCCACCACGGCGTGCACGCCGTCGGGATCACCCTCTCGCCACGGCAGGCGGAGCTCGCCGCGGAGCGGGTCAGCGCCGCCGGGCTCGACGACCGGGTGCGCATCGAGGTACGCGACTACCGCGACGTGCGCGACCGGTTCGACGCGGTGGCCTCGGTCGGCATGGTCGAGCACGTCGGCGTCGATCTGCTGCCGACCTACGTTCGAACCCTCCGCGAACATCTCACGCCGGCCGGGCGGCTGCTCAACCACGGGATCACGACGGGACGGCGGGCGGTCGTGCGCGACTTCGCCCGCGATCCCGACACCTTCGTCGGCCGCTATGTCTTCCCCGACGGTGCCCTGGTCCCCGCCCACCACATGGTGCGCGAGCTCGAACTCGGTGGATTCGAGGTGTACGACCTCGAGCAGCTGCGCCCCCACTACGCGCTGACGCTGGAGCACTGGGCCGCGAACCTCGAGGCGGACCTCACCCGGGCGCGTGACCTCGTCGGTGAGACCACCACACGCGTGTGGCGGGCCTACCTCGCCGGTTCGGCACTGGGATTCGCGTCCGGGGACCTCGGCGTGGTCCAGATCCTTGCCGGCCGTGAGCGCACCCGGTTGCCGCTCGATCGGCGTCGCATGCTGCTCGCGGGCTGACCGGTTGCGGATGCCCTCCGGGGTCGCTCAGGCAGCGTCCCACCATCGCAGGACCCGCAGTGCCCGCAGGGTCACCCACCGGGACGGCCTGCCCTCGCCGTCGTCGACGGCGAACCAGGACCGCCCGGTCGGGTTCCCGTCGAGTGCCCACGTGCCGTCGTCGGAGCGTCGGGAACGGACGTGTTCGACCGGCTCGCCCAGGCGGGGATCCGGCGGGGCCCCGGTCAGGTCCGCCGCCGAACGGAAGTGGTCGAGGCCACGGAGCACGTCGTGGTGCCACCGGTTGGGATGCAGGAACAACAGGTAGCGCTCGTCGGCGGGCTCGCCGGTGCTGAGGCGGCGGAACAGCGCGCGCCGCAGCAGGTACTCCTCGCCGGAACGGCGCGCCTCGCGGGACGCCGGGGTACCGCCGGTGACCCGTTCGTACGCCAGCAGTCCCTCGAGGACGTTGATCGTGGTGTCGAACGACGACCGGGTCGAACCGCGCTCGGCCTCGCAGTTCCAGCCGCCGTCGTCCAGGCGTTCGCCGACGAGGCGGTCGACGGGGCTCATGTCGACGCCGAAGTAGGCGCCGTTGGCGACCGTGATGCCGTTGATGCACGGCTCGACCTCGCCCTCCCAGTACGGCTGGTCGTCGTGCTCCCACCGGCAGTTGGCACCGATCAGTGCCACCATGCGCTGCGCCCGCTCGGACGCCGGGTCGAGTCCGAACTCGCGGAGTTGGGTCAGCACGTGGGTGGTGGACGTCCACGGCTGTCCGGGCTCGTCGCCGCCCCAGACGTAGTCGGCGGGGAAGTGCGCTCCGCCGGCCCAGCGCCCGTCTTCGTCCTCGACCTCGAGCAGCCGCGCGCCCCAGCCCTGCGTCTCGACCTTGGACCGCTCGGCCCGCCACGCCGACTCGGGCGCATCCAGCAGGTCCCGCAGCACCTGCCAGCGGATGGCGGGGTCGGCCCGCTGCGGGTCGAGCAGCCAGTCGGTCACCGCGTCGGCGGTCATGCGGGGCACCGTGACCGATGAGTCGGGACCCCTCGCGTCGTCCATCCCAGGACCGAGTCGTCAGGAAGCGCCGTGGCCATGGAGAAGCCCACGACGGCGTCCGGCCGCGAGCGAGGGTCGGTGCGGGGTCGGGTCCTGGTGGTCGGTGTCCCGGCACCGGACGGACCCCACGCCGTCCACGCGCTGTGCGGCACGCTTCGAGACCGTCTGCTGGCCAGCGACGCCGAGGTCGCGGTGCTCGACGTGGCCGCGCTCGTGGACCCCGATGCCGCCACCGTCGAAGCGCTGGCACGTGTGCTGCTGACGGCACGTCGGCTCGGGCGAACCGTGCGCCTGCGCCAGCCCTCGCCGCGACTGACCGAACTGCTGCACCTGTTCGGGCTCGACGACGTGCTGCCCACCGATTCGGCGCCCACCTAGACGTCGAGGTGGATGGGCAGACCGAATCGCGGGAACAGCCGTGCCGTGTCGAGGAAGCTGTTGAAGGCGAGGATCTCGCCGTCGACGATCTCGAGCACCTGCAACGCCCACGCCGTGTGGCCGCCGTCGGGGTCGGGCCGGTACTGCGCGAACGCCGGCATGCCGTTGGCCTCCACCGGCAGCAGCCGGGACCCACGGCACTTGTCCGGGCCGGGACTGACCATCCAGGCGACCAGTTCGTCGCGCCCCTGCAGCCACAGGTCGTAGGGCGGCATGTTCTGGATCGCGTCCTCGCGCAGCAGCGCCGCCAGGGCGTCCATGTCGTAGCGCTCGAACGCGTCGACGTAGCGGGCGAGCAGTTCCGCCTGGGCCGGATCGTCCGGGCGCAGCGGTTCGGTCTCGGTCGGCGGGCGCTTGGCCAGGGTGGCACGCGCGCGCTGCAACGCCGAGTTGACCGACGCCACGGTCGTGTCCAGCAGCTCCGCGACCTCGTCGGCGTGCCACTGCAACACCTCACGCAGGATCAGCACCGCACGCTGACGTGCCGGCAGATGCTGCAGCGCCGCGACCAGTGCCAGCCGGAGCGAGTCACGCGCCACCACCATCTCGGCCGGATCGCTGGCCATCGGGAGCACCGCGCCGTCCGGCGCCGGCTCGACCCAGGTCGTGGCGTCGCGCTCGATCAGCTCGGCGGCCGAGACCGTGGTGGCGGGTCCGAGGTCCATCGGGCGGGCACGTCGCTTCCGTCCCCTCAACTGGTCCAGGCAGACGTTGGTCGCGATGCGGTACAGCCAGGTCCGTAGCGACGAGCGGCCCTCGAAGCGATCGTGGGCGCGCCAGGCGCGGACCAGCGTCTCCTGCACCGCGTCGTCGGCTTCGAAGGTCGAGCCGAGCATGCGGTAGCAGTAGCCGGTCAGCTCGCGCCGGTAGGGCTCGAGCTGGGCGAGCACCGCGTCGGCCGGGGCCGGCGGGGTCGTGACGAGACCGCTCATCAGTCCACCTCTCGACGTCACGGCGGGACCCGTGGATCATTGCACGATGGCCAGTCGCCGTCCGGTCCGCATTTGTGCGGATTCGCAGCGCGTGCGCTGGCACGCTGGCGGCCCAGACGGGTGGGAGGCGACGACATGGCACGTGCGACCTGGAGCGGATCCATCAGCTTCGGCCTCGTGAGCGTCCCGGTCCAGTTGTTCACGGCGGTTCGGAGCCATTCCGTGCGCTTCACGCAGCTGCACCGCGACACCGGCAACCGGGTCCGCAACAAGCGCGTCGACGAGCAGACCGGCGAGGAGGTCGCCTACGACGACATCGTGAAGGGCTACGAGGTGGCCGACGACCAGTACGTCGTGGTCGACCCGGACGAACTCGACGAACTCGACCCCGAGGCCTCGCGGCTGATCGACATCGAAGACTTCGTCGACCTGCGTGAGATCGACCCGCTGTACTACGACCGCGCCTACTACCTGATGCCCGCGGGCGAGGCGGCCGCAAAGCCGTACAAGCTGCTCGCCGACGCGATGGAGCGGGCGGACAAGGTCGCCGTCGCGCGCTTCGTCATGCGCAACAAGGAGTACCTCGCCGCCGTGCGGGCGCGCGACGGTCTGCTGCTGCTGTCCACCATGCACTACGCCGACGAGGTCGCCGACCCCGCCGACCTCGACGCGACCGACACGCTCGAACAGGTCGACGTCGCGCCACGCGAGCTCGCGATGGCCGAGCAGCTCATCGACTCCCTGGTCGCGGAGTTCGATCCGACGAGGTACCGCGACGAGTACCAGGAGCGCGTCACGGCCTTCCTCGAGGCGAAGGCCGAAGGCCAGCAGGTCGAGATCACGCCGCCCGAGCGCGACACCGGTGGGGTCATCGACCTGATGGCGGCGCTGGAGCAGAGCCTCGACCGGGCGAAACGGGACCGAGGCAGCGGTGGCGGCAGGTCCGCCGCCCGCGACTACGGTGCGATGAGCAAGGACGAGTTGTACGAGCTCGCGCAGGAACGGGACCTGCCGGGGCGGTCCTCGATGAGCAAGGAGGAACTCGCTCAGGCGCTGGCCGCGGGCGAGAACACCTCGAAGGCCAGCTGACCGCCGGCACGACCCACCGTTCCGCATCGATCGAGCGCGCCCGATGGACGACGAGCTGCTCGCCTCGCACGTCGAGGCGATCCACGGCGTCGCGCTCGAGGACTTCACCGCCGAACGCGACCGCCGGGTCAAGCAGCTGAGAGCCGACGGGCACAAGGAGGAAGCGGCCGCGCTCAAGGCGCGCCGCAAGCCGACGGTCCCGGCGTGGGCCGTCGACCAGGTGGCGAGACAGGCACCGGACGACGTCGAGGCGCTCCTGCGCGCCGCCGCCGACCTGCGCACGGCACAGCATCGCGCCGCCAGCGGCCGTGGCGCGCACGGGATGCGGGAGGCATCGCGGCACCTGCGCGACCTGGTCGGCGAGCTGCGCGAGCGCGGCGGCCGGATCCTCGCCGAGGCCGGCACCCGCCCCGACGCCCACCTCGACGAGGTGGAGCAGACCATCTTCGCCGCGGCCGTGGACCCCGAGCACCACGACACGCTGCGTCGCGGCACCTTCGCTGCCGTGCTGCCCGGACCGGGGTTCGGCGGGCTCGGCTTCGGGCTCGCCGCCCTCCCCGACCTCCCCGAACCTGCGCCCGCCGACGATCCCGACCACGCCGACGAGACGGCGGACGGCCTGGCCGATGCCGCCGAGGCCGAACGCACCGCCGCTGACGAGCGCCGGGCGACCGAGGAGGACCGGCAGGCGGAGGCGGAGCGGCAGGCCGAGGAAGAGCGCCGGGCAGCCGAGGAGGACCGGCAGGCGGAGGCGGAACGGCAGGCCGAGGAAGAGCGCCGGGCCGAGGCCGCACGCGTGCTCGCGGCCCGCCGCCGGGAGCTGACACGACGCATCGACGCGCTCGAGGGCGCGCTCGAGAAGCAGGCGGAGCGGGTTCGCCGGGCACAGGAGCGGGCCGACGACCTGCAGGCCCGCGCCGACGCGGCGCGCGCCGACGCCGAGGCGGCCCGCACGGACCTCGAGGACTACGAGCGCGACCTGGCCGTCGCGCGCGAGGAGCTCGCGGACCTCGCCGCGCCCGACGCCTGATCCGGTCGCGCGCCATGTCGCGCACGCGCCTCCCTGTCGCGCCCAACCCGCAGCAGTGCGGGATCGGCGCGACATGGGTGAGCAGCCGCGACATCGTCGGCTGCTTGACTCGTGGCCCGTACCGACGTCGAGGAACGCCGTCCATGTCCGCCGCCGAACCACCGGTCGCCCCCGCCTCGTCGACCGGCGCCGCCTCGCCGGCCGGCGCCGCCTCGCCGGCCGGCGCCGCCTCGCCGGCCGGCCGCGCCGACTCCGCAGGCCCCGTCGGGTCGGCCGGTCCCGTCGGCCCGGTCGACGCGACCGTGGTGCCGCGGTTCGCCGGCCCGGCAACGTTCTCCCGTCTGCCGCGGCGCGACGAGGTGACCCGGATGGACGTCGCCGTGGTCGGCGTCCCCTTCGACTCCGGGGTGAGCTATCGGCCCGGCGCCCGCTTCGGCCCCGCGCACGTCCGCGAGTCCTCGCGACTGCTGCGGCCGTTCAACCCGGCCCTCGGGGTGTCGCCCTTCGCCGCGCAGCAGGTCGTCGACGCCGGCGACATCGCCTGCAACCCCTTCGACATCCCGGAAGCGATCGCGGCGGTCGAACGCGGGGCCCGGGAGCTGGTGGCCGCCGGCGCGAAGCTGCTGACGATCGGTGGCGACCACACCATCGCCCTGCCGTTGTTGCGGGTCATGGCGGCCGAGCACGGACCCATCTCGGTGGTGCACTTCGACGCCCACCTCGACACCTGGGACACCTATTTCGGCGCGCCGACGACGCACGGCACCCCGTTCCGCCGCGCGTCCGAGGAGGGGCTGATCGATCCGGAGGGCTCGATCCACGTCGGCATCAGGGGTCCGCTCTACGCGCCGCAGGACCTGGTCGACGACGCTGCGCTCGGCTTCACCGCGATCACCTGCCCCGACCTCGAGGTGGACGGCATCGCGGTGGCGATCGAGCGGATCCGAGCGCGCGTGCAAGACCGGCCCGTGTACGTGTCGCTCGACATCGACGTCCTCGATCCCGCGCACGCCCCGGGTACGGGCACCCCCGAGGCGGGCGGCATGACCAGCCGTGAGCTGCTGCACGTCCTGCGCAGCTTCGCCGACCTGCACCTGGTCTCCGCCGACGTCGTCGAGGTGTCGCCCGCCTACGACCACGCCCAGCTGACCGGCATCGCCGCCGCGCACGTCGGCTACGAGCTGATCAGTGCCATGGCGCCGACGGTGGCGGGTGCGGACGATGTCTGACCAGGCGGCGCACGACCCGGGCCCGCCGCCGGCCTGGGGCACGGTGGGAGCGGCCGCCCGGGAGCTCCCACCGGTCGCGCCCGTCGTCGAGCCCCTCGGCGCGGACGTGTGCGTGATCGGGCTGGGCGCCTCCGGTCTTACCGCGGCGTTGCACCTCGCCGACCGCGGCGCCGACGTGGTGGCCGTCGACGCCCACGGCATCGCCGCCGCCGCGGCCGGGCGCAACGGCGGCTTCCTGCTGGCTGGGCTCGCGCACTTCCATCACGACGCCGTGGCGGCGTACGGCCGCGACCGTGCCGTCGCGCTCTACCGCTGGACCCTCGACGAGCTCGAGCGGACGCTCGAATGGTTGCCCGAGCCCGTCGCCCGACGGGTCGGAAGCCTGCGCATCGCCGCGGACGCCGAGGAGCGCCGGGACTGTCGCCGGATGTTGGCGCAGCTGCAGGCCGACGGTCTTCCGGCGGAGGACTACGACGGTCCCGAGGGCGTCGGCGTCCTCCTCCCGACGGACGCGGCCATGGATCCGAGGGCCCGCTGCGCCGTGTTGGCCGAACGTGCGGTGGCTGCCGGCGTCAGGCTCCATGCCCCCTTCCGCGTGGCCGAACTCCGGCCCGGGACGGTGCACGGTGTCGAAGGCGAGGTCCGGGCCGACCGCGTGATCGTCGCCGTCGACGGTGGGCTCGACCGCGTGGTTCCGGAACTGGCGGGGCGGGTGGACAGCGTGCGGCTGCAGATGCTCGCGACCGCTCCGGATCACGGTGTGGACCTGCCACGCCCGGTCTATCGGCGGTGGGGTTACGACTACGTCCAGCAACTGCCCACCGGTGAGGTGCTGCTCGGCGGCTTCCGGGACCGCGGTGTCGACGAGGTGGGCGCACCACCGCTCCCGAGCGCGGTCGTGCAGGACCACCTCGACACCGAACTGCGCCGGCTGGGCGTCACGGCACCCGTGACGCACCGCTGGGCGGCTCGGGCCGGCTTCACCGCGGACAAGCTGCCGATCTGCGCAGAGCTGCGTCCGGGCGTGTTCGTGATCGGCGGCTACAGCGGTCACGGCAACGTCATCGGGACGGCGTGTGGGCGGTTGGCGGCGGACGCCGCCCTGGACGGGACACCGCTGCGACTGCCGGCCTGAGCGAGTCACGGCAGCAGGAGGCAGCTGTCACCGAACTCGTGCCAGAGGTAGCCGCTCGCGAGCGCGGCGGCGTAGGCCCGCTCGACCAGCGGCGCGCCGGCGACGGCCTCCAGCAGCGCCAGGTGTGACGCGCCCGGCGCGTGCCATCCGGTGATCAGCCCGCCGACGACCTGGGCGGGCCGCTCGGCGCCCAGCACCAGCTCGGTCCAGCCGGAGCCCGCCCGGACCAGGTGGTCGGGACCGGCGGCCGTCTCCAGTGCCCGGGTCGCCGTCGTGCCGACCGCGACGACCCGTCCCCCGCCGCGCCGGGTGTCGTTCACCAGCCGTGCGGTGGCCTCGGGAACCTCGAAACGTTCGGGCTGGGGCGGCTCATCGGCCTCCAGCGACGACAGCCCCGCGTGGAGCACGACGGGGGCGACCTGCACCCCGCGAGCCACGAGGTCGACCAGCAACCTGGCCGTGATGGGGCGTCCCGCGCTCGCCATCTCGGCGCTGCCGGGCTGGCGGGCATGGACGGGCTGGTAGGTCGCCAGTGGCCAACGTCCGTCGAGGTAGGCGTAGGCGACCGGACGCCCGTGCGCGAGCAGGTACGGCTCGTGCGGGCACGGCGGATCCGGATGTGCGCGCCACAGGCGGCTCCCGCGCTGAACGGCCGGATCCGGATGCGCCGCGGTCAGCCGCAGTGTCACGTCGCCAGGGAGCCGAATCACGTCGCCGACGTGCGCGTCGGCCAGCGGTCCGGTGTTGTCGGGGCGTCGCACCTCGACGACCCAGGCCGTCGGATCGGCCGGATGCGGCCCGGCGACGTGTACGGCGACGGCGACGCGGCGGGCCGCATCCGGGTCCGCACGCCGCCCGTCGACTGCCGCCGGCAGCGTCGCCGAGGTGTTCACGACCAGCAGGTCACCCGGCCGCAGGTGGGCCGGTAGCGACCGGAACCGGGCGTGTTCGAGCCGGTCGGGTCGCGCCACCAACAGGCGCACCTCGTCGCGTTCGAGGCCCCTGGCCTCGGGTGGGGACGTGGCGGTCTGCTCCGCGGTGAGCGCGAAGTCCAGGGCCGCGGTGACCTCGGCCGTCATGCGTGCACCTCCGCGTCGGTCAACAGTTGGGCCGCCCGGTACCGGCCACCCGCAAGGCCGTGTTCGACCAGGTACCGCAGCGCGGGGGCGACCGTGTCGGGGGTCGGGCGGTCGGAGATGTCCTCGCCCGAGAACGCGGCCTGGTGCATGTCGGTCCGGACGTCGCCGGGATCGAACGCGTGGACCGTCACCTCCGGCTGCTCGGCCGCCAGGACCCGGCCGAACTGTTCGAGTGCGGCCTTGGTCATGCCGTAGCCGCCCCAGCCCGGATAGCCCTCGACGCCCGCGTCCGAGGTGAGGTTGACCACGGTGCCGCGACGCGCGCGTAGCAGTGGCAGGACGCGTCGCGTGAGGGCCAGCGGGGCCAACAGGTTGACCTCGAGGAGCGAACGGAGTTCGTCGAGGTCGAGTTCCTCCAGGGAGGGCAGCGGCGACGGGCCGAGCGTGCCGGCGTTGTTGACCAGCAGGTCCAGCCCACCGAGCCCGGCGGCGGCGGACGCGAGGTCGCTGCGGTGCGATGGGTCGGTCACGTCGCCGGAGATCGCGGCGACCCGTCCCGGGGCCCGCCAGGACGCGACGGTCGCCCGGAGGGCCTGCGGGTCGCGCGCGTCGACGACGAGGTCCCACCCCGCGGTGGCGAGTTCGGCGGCGAAGGCGCGGCCGAGGCCGCGCGACGCACCGGTGACGAGGGCGATCGGCATCCTGGTTCCTCCACGTCGATTGCTGACGAGCAGGACCGTAAGACCTCGACCTAACTTGAGGTCAAGTGGATCGCGAAAGCAAGTGGCACGCGACGCGACATCGCTGGCGCAAGACAGACGGGCGGCCCACGAAGGGCCGCCCGTCGAGTGCGGGGGAGAGTCAGGCGGCGCGGACGCCGGCCGAGGTGCCGACCGGGGCGGTGACGTCACCGTTGCGGCTGGCGATGGCCCCGACGAAGGTGCGCACGAACTCGCCGGTCGCGATCAGCACGACGCCGGTCATCAGCGGGTGGAGCCAGTCGACGCGCAGGTCCTGGCCAAAGGCGGCGAACACCGAGTAGTCCAGGCCCCACGCCAGACCAGCGGCCAGCAGGACGGCCACCGTGCGGGTGAGGGCAGTCGGGATGCGGACGGGGACGAGCTCGTCGATGGTGGCGACGACCACGGCGAGACCGAGTGCGAGGGCAACGAGGATGACGAACGGGTACATGGGGGCGCTCCTTGCCCCGTCGTCCGGGGCCTCCGGCGGGTCGCTGGTGACCCGCTCACCACTTGGACTCCGTGCAGCGCGAATCGGTTACCGGAACATTCGCGGCGGGTTGCGCGGCCTCGGACGCGTCGTCGGCGAGGATGCGACCGTGGACGTCGACCCGGAACTGGTACGAGCGGTGCAGCGCGGCGACGCGGGCGCCATGGATGACCTCGTGCGCGCGTCCTACACCGACGTCTACCGCCTGTGCCACCGACTGCTCGGCGATCCGGCGGACGCCGCGGACGCGACGCAGGAGGTCTTCGTGCGGGTGATGCGTTCGGTGGTCGGATTCCGCGCCGACTCGGCCTTCGGGACCTGGCTGCACCGGGTCACCCTCAACGTCTGTGCGACGGCGCTGCGACGCCGCGGCGACGCACGCGCACGCGGCCAGGCCGCCGGTTCGGTTCCGTTCGAGCCAGACGAACAGGTCGTGGACGGTGCCGACACGGCGGGCGAGGTCGCTGCACGCGACCAGGCCGGCCGCGTCGCCGCCGCCATCGCCCGCCTCCCGCCGGTCGCGCGCGATGTCGTCGTGCTCCGTCACGTCCGGGGACTGTCGACCAAGGAGGCCGCGCGGATGCTCGACATCAGCGAGACTGCGTGCAAGG
Organism: Egicoccus sp. AB-alg6-2; assembly: GCF_041821025.1. Taxonomy (NCBI): domain Bacteria; kingdom Bacillati; phylum Actinomycetota; class Nitriliruptoria; order Egicoccales; family Egicoccaceae; genus Egicoccus; species Egicoccus sp. AB-alg6-2. Next base: position 111,101 of record NZ_JBGUAY010000008.1, read on the forward strand.
TCCGACTGCACCGGGCGCACGCCCGGCTGCGCGATCTCCTCGACGAGGGCGACGTTGACTGACGCGACCAACCGCATCTGCCGCGAGGTCCGGGTCCACCTGCCGCCGTACGTGGACGGCTCGGCGCCGGCGTGGCGTCGCCGACTGCTCGGCTGGCATCTCGCGCGGTGCAACGCCTGCCGAGTCGAACTGGAGCGGCAGCAGCAGGTCGCGGCGGGGCTCGAGGCACTCGGTGAGCTCCGCCAGGAGACCGCACCGCCGCCGGATCTGTTGGACACCCTGCTGGAGCGCGCCGGCCAGCCCGACCTTCGCAGCCGTGCCGCCGCCCCGGCACGCGGGGCGGTCAGTGGAGCGCGACCCGGTCTGTCCGTCGCATTGCTCGTCGCCGGCGCTCTCGCGGGCACGGCGGTCGGGTTCGCGGGCTGGCGTGGGGCACGAGCCGTGGACCGGCGGGTGCGACGCCGCTGACCCCGTGGACTTGGGGACGGTCACCTCGGGGACGGTCACGTCGGGTCGGTCACGTCGGGGTCGCGCGACGTACGCTTCGCGCATGTGCCGATCCATCCAACAGCTGCGGGGTGCACAGCCCCCCGCCACCGATGACGAGGTCCGCGACGCCGCGCTGCAGTACGTGCGCAAGATCAGCGGGTACCGGGCTCCGTCCGCCGCCAACCAGGAGGCGTTCGACGCCGCCGTCGCCGAGGTGGCCTCGGCAACGCGCCGGTTGCTCGAAAGCCTCGTCGTCGCGCCGGGGTCGAAGCCGGCCGAGCCCGTCCAGCGCCGCGTCCGTGCCCGCGCGTAGTGGTCGAGATCGCTGACGCCGGTTTCACCGATCCACTCGACACCATCGCGGCACGGGTCCGCACCGAGTCCGAGGTGAAGGCGTCACGATTCGTCGCCGATCTCGTGCCCGTTGCGGACCTCGCGGCCGCCGAGGCCGCCATCGCCGGAATCCGTCGGGAGTTCCACGACGCGCGGCACCACTGCACCGCGTTGGTGCTCGGCCCCGACGGGCAGCAGCAGCGGTCGAGCGACGACGGTGAACCGTCCGGGACGGCGGGCGCCCCCATGCTCGCCGTCCTGCGCGGTGCCGCGGTGACCGATGTGGTCGCCGTCGTCACGCGCTACTTCGGCGGGACGTTGCTGGGCACCGGCGGACTGGCGCGCGCCTACGGGGGCGCCGTCGGCGACGCCGTCGCGGCCGCGACACGGCTGCGTCGGCGCACCGCCCGGCGCTTCGCCGTGGACGTCGGTCACGAGGACGCCGGCCGGCTCGAGCACCGCCTCCGGGTCTTCGTCGACGGCGCACCGGGCGCGGCGGTGACCACCGGCGCCTATGACGCGAGCGGCGCTCGTTTCGAGGTCCTCGTCCTTCCCGACGCCGCCGCGGCGTTCACGACCCTGCTCGCCGAGAGCGGCGTCGACCACCACCTCGACGATCTCGGCACCACCGTGCGGTCCTTCGTCGTCGCCCGCGGGAGCGCCTGACGGTCGTGGCCGCTGGTCACCGTCGCGTGCGGCGGCGCCGGGTACGGCCACGCTGCGCGAGGTACTTGCGGCCTTCTTCCACGACCAGGATCGAGGAGGCGGTGGCGCCGGCGATCAGCCAGTGGTCGAGGCCGAGGGGCACGGTGTCGACGACGGTCTGGAGCGGGGTGAGGTGCACCGCGGCGACCTGGAGAACGAACACTCCGGCCAGCGCGGCCCACAACTTGCCGTTGCGCAACGTGTGGCCGGAAAACACCGTGGTGGTCTCGACGCGGGCGTTGACGGCGTTGAAGAACTGGAACAGCACGAAGGTCGTGAACGCCAGCGTGACCGCGAATGCGCCCCCGTCGTCGGGCCGGACCACGGTGCCCCAGCGAAACAACGCCAACGTGCCGACCGCCATCACGCCGCCCGAGAGCGCCAGCCGTAGGAACCGGTCGCGATCGAGGATCTGCGCCGATGCAGGCCGGGGTGGGCGGGTCATGGTGTCCGGCCTGGCGGGATCCACCCCGAGCGCCATCGCGGGCGGGCCGTCCATGATCAGGTTCACCCACAGGATCTGGATCGGGGTGAACGGGGTGGGCAGCCCCAGCAGCCTGGCGCCGAGGATCGTCAGGATCGCGCCGATGTTGGTCGCGAGCTGGAATCGGACGAAGGAGACGATGTTGTCGTAGATCGTCCGACCGCGTTCGATGGCCGCCACGATGGTCGTGAAGTCGTCGTCAGCGAGGACGAGGTCGGCGGCTTCCTTCGTGACCTCGGTACCGGTGATCCCCATCGCGATCCCGATGTCGGCGCGCTCGAGGGCGGCGGCGTCGTTGACCCCGTCACCGGTCATCGCCGTGATACGGCCGCGACGTCGAAGCGCATCGACGATGCGGACCTTGTGGTGCGGAGACACCCGGGCGCACACGCCGACGTCGTCGATGCGCGCGACGAGTTCGTCGTCATCGAGCGCGTCGATGTCACCGCCGGTGAGGGTCTCACCGGTGATGCCGAGCTCACGCGCGATCGACGCTGCCGTCGTCGGGTGGTCACCGGTGATCATCTTCACCCGAACCCCGGCGCGGTGTGCGATCGCGATGGCCTCGGCCGCGCCCGGACGTGAGGGGTCGACGATGCCCACGAGTGCCTCGAACGTCAGCTCCTCGACGAGTCCGTCGACGGGGCCGACCTGGTCAGGTGGGGCCCCGAGGTGGCGGCTGGCCACCGCGAGGGTGCGTAGGCCGTCGGCGGCGAGCTCGTGGATGGCGCGATCGATGCGTGCCTGCCACATCTCGTCCAGCGGCGCCACCCCGTCGGGGACCACGACCGAGGCACACCTTCGCAGGACCACGTCCGGGGCGCCCTTGACGTACAGGTCGGTCCCGCCGGCGAGGCCGTCGTGGGCGGTGGCCATCAGCTTGGTCGCCGCATCGAACGGCAACTCGTCCCGTCGCGGCCGTCGACGCAGCTGGCGGACGTCGGCGCCGAGCTTGGCCGCCAGCACCAGCAGCGCTCCCTCGGTCGGGTCGCCGACCAGGACCCCGTCGACGACGTCGGCGTCGTTGCACAGCGTCATCGCGGCCGGTGCGGCGCCCAACCTCCCCGGTGCCGGCCGAACCGCGCCGCCGGCGTGGTAGCCGTCGCCGGTGACGTCGTGTCGCCGGCCGGCGTGCCAGAAGGCGCGGACCGTCATCTCGTTGCGGGTCAGCGTGCCGGTCTTGTCGGTGCAGATCGTGTCGGTGGCGCCCAGCGTCTCCACCGACGGCAGCCGCTTGACGATCGCGTTGCGTCGCGCCATCCCGGCGGTGCCTACGGCCAGGGTGAGGGTCACCACGGCGGGTAAGCCCTCGGGGATGGCAGCGACCGCCAATGCGATGGCGTCGAGTGCCGCCCGGGCGAACGTGTCGCCCTGCAGCAGCGCCACACCGAAGACGACCGTCACGGCCAGGCCGGCGACCAGCGCGAGGCGACGGCCGAGGGCGTCGATCTGGCGCTGCAACGGGGTGGGGCGGGTTTCCGCCTCGGACAACATGCGGGCCACGGACCCGATCTCGGTGTCCATGCCGGTGGCCGTCACCAACAACACGCCACGGCCGCGGACGACCGTCGCGTTCATCCACACCATCGTGTACCGATCGGCGATCGGCGCGCCCGCCGTGAGGTCGCCGGCCTCGACCTGTTTGTCGACCGCCGTGGACTCACCTGTCAGCGACGACTCGTCCACGGCGAGCGTCGTGGCACCCAGCAAGCGCCCGTCGGCAGGCACCCGGTCCCCGGCCTCGAGCAGCACCACGTCTCCGGGCACCAGCTCGGCCCCGTCGACGTCCTCCAGCCGGCCGCTGCGGCGCACCCGGGCACGGGTCGTGAGCATGCGCCGCAGCGCGTCCACCGCCCGCTCGGCCTTCGCTTCCTGCAGGTAGCCCAACGACGCGTTGAGCACCAGCACGACACCGATCACGACCGCGTCCTTCAAATCGCCGACGGCCGCGGCCAGCCCGGCAGCGACGACGAGGATCGCGATCAACAGGCTCTTGAACTGGGCCACGAACAGCGACAGCCGCGACCGGCGTGGCGGTTCGGCGATCTCGTTGCGGCCGTACCGCTCGAGTCGTGTCGCCGCCTCGTCGCGGGTGAGGCCGGCATCGACGTCGACCGCGAGCGCGGCAGCGAGGGCGGCCGGACCGACCGTGTGCGGGGGCCCGGGCAGCTCGACGGCAACCGTGGCTGGTGGGGCGGTGGGATCTGGATCTGGAGCGGTCATCTAGGTTCTCCGGAGCACGTCCGAACCGGACGTTCACCGGAGGTCTCTCCCACCCATCAGGGCCGTGGCACCGAGCCCGTGGACCGGGCCGTGATGACGATGCCGTCGAGTCGGGGTACTCCCCTCCGCACCAGGCAGCGTACGACCCACCAACAGCTCCATCGATGACCGCCACCTGCCCGTGCGCGCCGCGCCCTCCGTCGAGCCTCAACCGCCGGTGTCCAGTCGAGTCCCGCACGGTCGGTGTGACGGGGACGGTGGCGCCTGCGCGCAATGCACCACCGTGGAGTCACGCTGCGGATCGCCCCCACGACCGAAGGCGAACACCGATGAGCAACCCCCCAGCCCAGAGCCAGCCCTACCCCGGCCGCGAGGACCAGCTGCAGCCACCGGCCGACCACGGCGAACGCAGCTACCGGGGCGCCGAGCGCCTGGCCGGGAAGAAGGCGGTCGTCACCGGCGCGGACAGCGGGATCGGGCGGGCCGTCGCCCTCGCCTTCGCCCGCGAGGGCGCCGACGTGCTGATCAGCTACCTCGAGGAGGACGACGACGCCAAGGAAACGGCGCGTCTCGTCGAGGAGGCGGGTCAGCAGGCGGTCCTGGTGCCCGGTGACCTCGCCGATCCGGCCCACTGCCGGGCCGTGATCGAGCGGGCGAAGGAGTCGTTCGGCCGCATCGACGTCCTGGTCAACAACGCCGCGTTCCAGATGTCGCGCGAGGACATCGTCGACATCCCCGACGACGAGTGGGACCGCACCTTCCAGGTCAACATCACGGCCATGTTCCACCTGTGCAAGGCCGCGGTGCCGCTGATGCAGGCCGGCGGATCGATCATCAACACCGCGTCCATCCAGGAGGACCAGCCGTCGCCACACCTGCTGCCCTACGCGGCGACGAAGGCGGCCATCCTGAGCTTCACCGGCAACCTCGCCAAGATGCTCGGACCACGGGGCATCCGGGTCAACTGTGTCGCGCCCGGACCGATCTGGACGCCGCTGATCCCGGCGACCCTCCCCGAGGAGATGGTGGAGGGCTTCGGCTCCGACACGCCGCTGGGCCGCGTGGGGCAGCCGGCCGAGGTCGCGCCCGCCTACGTGCTGCTGGCGTCCGACGAGGCGAGCTACATGTCGGGCGCCAACGTGCCGGTCACGGGTGGCAAGCCGATCATCTAGCCAAGGTGCATCCGTCGGGGTCTCGCCCACCGGCTTCGCCCGGTCATCGACCGTCGCCCCGGGCGACGGCCCCCGCTGCACGGACGCGCCTCCCCGCACCTTCGCCGCCCCCGGCGCGCCAGCATGACCCTCGCGCGCCGGGGCGGCCGGCGCCCGCCCGGGAGCGACGGACGTCATGGCAGCGACGATCGCGGTGTTCGCACCGTCGGTGTGGGTCACGGTGACCATCGAGCAGGACGCGCTGGGCGACGACGACGTCCACCTCCATGCCGGTGGGCAGGGCATCTGGATCGCCCGGATGCTGCGACAGCTCGGCGCCGAGCCGATCGTGTGCGCCCCCGTGGGGGGTGAGAGCGGACGGGCATTCCAGGGGCTGACCGCGGACTGGGGCATCGAACTGCGGGAGGTGATCACCTCGGCCGCGTCGCCGGTCGAGGTCAGCGATCGGCGCGACAGCGACGAGCGGCAGCGACTCGCGCGTACGCGGCCCCCGGTCCTCACGCGTCACGAGGTCGACGAGCTGTACAACCGCACGCTGGAGACGGCCCTGGCCGCAGGGGTTTGTGTCGTCACCGGGCAGTTCCCGGAGCGGTCCCTGCCCGAGTCGTTCTACGGACGGCTGGCCCGCGACCTCGCCCGCTACGAGGTGAAGGTGGTCGGGGACTTCCACGACGCGGAACTGCAGGCGTTCCTCGACGCCGGGACGATGGAACTGCTCAAGGTCAGCGACGGGGACCTCGTCGCCGATGGCCTGATCGAGAAGGGCGACCGCACCGAGGAGGGGGCCCTGGCCGCGGCGCACGACCTCCAGCAACGGGGCGCGAAGGCCGTGGTGCTGTCGCGCTCGGACCGACCGGTGCTGGCGTGCTTTCCGAACGGGACCTTCCGCGTCAGCGGCCCGGAGCTCGAGAAGGTCGATTCCCAGGGCTCGGGTGACTCCATGACGGCCGCCTTCGCGGCTGGTGTCGCGTCCGGGCTCGATGCCGAGCCCATGCTGTCGCGGGCGTGGGCGGCCGGTGCCGCCAACATCACCCGCCGCGGCAGCGGTGGCGCCAGCCCCGGCCTCATCGACGAACTGCTGGTGCATGTCGAGATCGAACGAATACCGGAGGATGCATGAGCGGGCACCTGCCCCAGCGACTGGACCACGACGACGACGGGGACGTCGACGCGACCGTGGTGGAACGCCGGCCGGGTCGCATCCTGGTCACCAACGACGACGGCATCGGGTCCCCGGGTCTGCGCCTGCTGGCGGTCGCCCTCGCGGAGAGGTTCGGTGACGTGCTGGTGGCCGCACCCGCCAGCGACCTGAGCGGCACCGGGACCGGGATCGGACGCTACGACCCCGATGCCGGGGTCGGCATCCGGCGCTCGGACGTCGACGGTGTCGAGGGCTATGCGCTCGACGGCCCGCCGGGCCTGGCGGTCATGGCCGCGTCGCTCGGCGCCTTCGGCCCGGCACCGCAACTGGTGGTGTCCGGGGTGAACGCGGGGATGAACACGGGCCACTCGGTGCTGCACTCCGGCACCGTCGGCGGTGCACTGACGGCGGCGACCTTCGGTGGCAGCGGACTCGCGATCAGCCTCGACGTGGACCACGTCGACGAGCGTCCATGGCCGACCGCCGTCGAGGTCGCCGTCGCGGTGACGGACTGGATGCTCCGACAGCCACCGGCCACGGTCCTCAACGTCAACGTTCCCGGGCTGCCGTACGACCGACTTCGCGGGGCCAGGTGGGCGAAACTGGACCGGTTCGGGTACTTCCACCTGGCGTCCGCGGACCTGACCGGCGAGGCGTTGTCGCTGGAGGTGACCGATCGCAGTTCCGGCCTGGATCCCGACACCGACACGGCCCTGTGCCTCGACGGGTTCGTCACCTTGACGACGCTGACGACCGTCGAGCCAGGCCCCGCTCCCGAGATCGCGCCCGAAGACATCGTCGCGTTGTCGGCGGACTGACCCGGCGCCACCCGGGCACCACGCCGTCGGATCGCGGTGGCGCATGGGCGCCCGAAGCCACGGCCGGCGGCGTACCATCGTCGTCGGGCCCGGAGGAGGCGGACATGCTGTACGGAGCCGGAACGCTGCTGCTGTTCGCGTTCACGTTCTACTGCCTGCTCGACGTGGTGCTGAGCGACGAGCACGAGGTTCGCAACCTTCCCAAGCTCGCCTGGGTCCTGCTGGTCGTGCTGGTCTGGGGCCTCGGGGGACTCGTGTGGCTCCTGGCGGGACGGCCCGTCCGCGCCGGCGCGGCACCCGGAGGCGGACCCACCCGCCCGGTCCGCGGCGGGCCGCCACCGCACCGCACCCCGCCGGGCCCGCACCCGGCGGGCCGTGGGCGTCCGTATCCGCCGTCTCGACCAGCCGCCCCCCGCGGCCCCGACGACGATCCTGACTTCCTGCGCCGCCTCGACGACCGCCTGCGAGGCCGCGACGACCGCGACGGCTGAAGCCCCAGTGGCGTCTCGCACGTCCGCCCGCCGCGCTCCGCCCGCCGCGCGTTGGCCCGGAGACCGGCACGGCCGCGGGTGTCAGTCCGTGGTGTGCGTCGCCAGCACGATGCCCCCGTCGAGGGGCAGCACGGCGACGCTGAAGTCCTCGCCGTCGAGCAGTTCCGCGACGAAGGTCTCGGCCTGGGCTCGCCCGCCGCCGCCGGTGACCAGCCCACGTGCGACGAGGACGCCGCCCTGGCGCAGCAGCCGCCTGACGTGGCCCAGTGCGTCCGCGGCCTCGGTGATGGGGGTCTGCCAGACGACCAGGTCGTAGCCGCCGTCGGTGAGTCGCGGCAGCACGGTCTCGGGCTCCCCGTGGATGGAGCGCACCCGGGAACCGGCGCCCGCTTCGCGGAAGGCGTCGACGGCGAGTCCGTGCGCGTGCCCGTCGGGCTCGATGGAGGTCAGGACGGCGCGGTCGGGCAGTGCCTCCAGCAGGGCAACACCGGAGACGCCACCGGCGGCGCCTACCTCGACGACGGTCCTGGCCCGAGCGGTCGTGACCAGCCAGCGCAGCAGTGCGGTGACGGTCGGATCGGGTACCACCGTGTCGGCTGGCAGACGCTCGCGGACCGCGCGCAGGGTGGCACTCTCGGGCACCAGCGCCTGCAGGCCCGGGCGCGACGGAGCGGACCCGGCCTCCTCGGCCTGACGGCGACCACCCGGGTCGGACGTCCCGAACAGGGCATCGACGCCCGGCAGACTGGCTCGACGGTTCACTCTCGCGCCTCCTCGCCACCTCGGTGCGGTGACTTGCACCGCCCACGCTAGCCCTGCGGCGGTCGGTTGTACGTCGTGGCCGATCGCCGTTCGCTGGGGGGAGGGCGCGACGCGGGCGCGGTCGGGCGGGCACCGTCTCCCCGCCGGCCGCCACCCGGGCGGGCGAGGAGGCCTCCCGTGGTGCACGACCGCCCAGCCGAGCAGGATCCGACCCGGACAGGGGTCATCAGGCTGAAGGCCCGCGACCTGCTCGACCACGACCAGCTGCGGCCGGGGCAGAAGGAAGCCGTCCAGGCCGTGCTCGGTGGTCGCGACACGCTGGTGGTGTTGCCGACCGGCTCGGGGAAGTCGGCGATCTACCAGCTCGCAGGGGAGTTGATCGACGGACCCACGTTGGTCGTCTCGCCGCTCATCGCGCTGCAGGCCGACCAGGTCCACGGAATCGCCGCGCACGAGCGTCTCGGGGCCGCGGTGGCGCTGAATTCGACCCTGAGCAGCAGGGAGCGCCGCGAGCTGTTCGACCGGGTCGCCGACGGCGCGGTCGAGTTCGTGTTCCTCGCACCGGAGCAGCTGGCCAACCCCGAGACCGTGGCCCGACTGCGGGACGTCGGCATCCGGCTGTTCGTGGTCGACGAGGCCCACTGCGTCAGCGAATGGGGGCACGACTTCCGCCCCGACTACCTGCGGCTGGCGAGCGCGATCGCCGAACTCGACCACCCCACCGTGCTGGCCCTGACGGCCACGGCCGCCCCACCCGTCCGCCAGGAGATCGTCGAGCGTCTCGGCCTGCGAGACCCGCAGGTCGTCGTCCGTGGCTTCGACCGTCCCAACATCCACCTCGAGGTCCGTCGGGTCCACGACGAGGACGTCCAGCGCCGCGCCGTGGTCGAGGAGATCCTGACGTCCACGCCGCCCGGGATCCTGTACGTCGCGACGCGGCGTGAGGCGGAACGTTACGCCGAGGATCTGCGGGTCGCCGGCCTCCGCGCCCACCACTACCACGGCGGCATGGACAAGGACGAGCGCGACGCGAGCCACCGGGCCTTCCTCGACGACGACCTCGACGTGATGGTGGCGACCCCGGCCTTCGGGATGGGTATCGACAAGCCCAACGTGCGGTTCGTCCACCATGCCCACATCCCTGAATCGCTCGACGGCTACTACCAGGAGGTCGGGCGCGCGGGTCGTGACGGCGAGCCGGCCCGCGCCGTCCTGTTCTTCCGCGAGGCGGATCTCGGCCTGCGGCGATTCTTCGTCGCGTCGGGTGGGGTCGATGGCGACACGCTCGAGACCCTCGCCGTCGGTGTGGCCGCCGCCGAGGGCTACGTCGACGGCGTGGACCTCCAGGAACGCCTCGGCCTGTCACGAACGGAACTGGTCGTCGGACTCACCCGGCTGGAGGAGGCCGGACTCCTCGTCCTCCACCACGACGGCCGGGTCGAACACCTCGAGGACGCGCCACCGCCGCGCCAGGCCGTCGACGTCGCCCTCCGACGCGACCAGGTCCAACAGCGGTACGAGGAGTCGCGACTCGAGATGATGCGCAACTACGCCGAGACGACGGGTTGTCGGGGACGCTTCCTGCTCAACTACTACGGCGAGCGTCTCGACGGCTCGTGCGGGCATTGCGACCGCTGCAGCGAGGGTGCCGCCGAGCCGGTCGACGACGACGCGCCGTTCCCGATCGAGTCGCGCGTGCGTCACGGCAAGTGGGGGAGCGGGACCGTCACCCGTCACGAGGAGGACAAGGTCGTGGTGCTCTTCGACGCCGGCGGCTACCGCACCCTCAGCCTCGCCCACGTCGTCGAACACGGTCTGCTCACGGCGGAGTGACGGCCGCCGCCGCGGGGGCCCGGGGCGGCCATTGGGCGGTAGGGGCACCGTCTGCGCCATCCCTAGGCTCCAGACCGGCTGGAGCAGGAACCCGGCCACGACGGGACGGAGGGTCACATGGGCACCGATGCGATGTCGCAGACGCAGGGACTGTCGGCCGACCGCTCGGCCGTCGTCGTCGCCGAGGACGTCTGGCGGACCTTCCCCGGGGACCGCGGGGTCCAAGGGCTGTCGATGATCGTTCCCGAGGGGACGATCTTCGGGCTGATCGGCCCCAGCGGCTCGGGCAAGTCCACCTTCGTCAAGTTGCTGCTCGGCATGGACGACCCCGACAAGGGTGACGTCAGGGTGCTCGGCGCCGACCCGCAGCGCTTCGACTCGGCGGCACGTCGCAGAATCGGCTACCTGCCGCAGACGACGGCGTTCTATCCCGAGCTGTCGATGCGTCACAACCTGCACCTGATGGCCTCGCTGTACGGGCTTCCACCGCGGTCGCGCCTCCTCCCGGGCAAGAAGTCGCGGGCGGCGCGCCAGCGCATCACCGAGACGCTCGAGTTCCTCGACCTCGAGGACCGCCAGAAGGTGCGCCTCTCCCGTGCGTCGGGCGGTGAACAGCGTCGGCTCGGGCTGGCGGCCGCGCTCGTGCACCGCCCCGAGCTGTTGGTCCTCGACGAACCGACCGCCGGCGTCGACCCCCTGCTGCGCCGCAGGATCTGGGACCGTCTCGAGAAGTTGCGCGACCGCGGAACGACGATCTTCGTCACCACCCAGTACGTCGAGGAAGCCGCCGACTGCGACCTCGTGGCGTTCCTCGTCGACGGGCGGGTGGTCGTGGTCAACAGTCCCGAGGGGCTGCGTGACGCCGCCTACGGCGACGATCCACCCGACGACGTCACGTTCGACGACGTGTTCGTGACGCTGCTCGAGCGCTACCGCGCCGGAATCGAAGGCGACAACCATGCGTAGCCCCGTCCGGGTCGCCGCGTTCGCGCGCGGCGAGACCGTTGCCACGATGCGTCAGCCGAAGCTGCTCCTGCTGCTCATCGTGGGGCCGTTCCTGGTGCTGTTCCTGTTCGGGATCGGCTACGACGCCCAGCTGCCGCCGCTCGGGACGCTCGTCGTCGGCGCCGAGGACGAGCTGACGACACAGGTCGACGAGTTCATCCGGACCGAGCAACCGGCCAGCCTGGACTACCAGGGCACCAGCCCCGACCGTGAACAGGCGCTGGCCGACCTGCAGGACGGTGAGGTCGACCTCGTGATCGTGCTGCCCGAGGACGCCGTGTCGGCGCTCGAAGCCGACGAGCGCGCGGTGATCGAGATCCACCACCGCAGCCTCGACCCGGTCTCGTACGAGCAGATCGCGGTCGCGTCGGACATCGCGGTGTCGCAGATCAACGACCAGGTGCTCGAAGAGGTGCTGGTCGTCATCCAGGGTCGGACCGCCGACGTCGACGAGGAGATCCGGCTCGCCCGGGAGCAACTCGACGAGCTCCGTGCGAACGTCGACGACGGCGACATCGAGGCCGCGCAACGGACGGCCCGCGATCTGGCCCCCCAGATCGGGCAGCTCGCCGACCTCCTCGAGTCCGGCGGTGGGGTGCTCAACCTCGTCACCATGCTGGGTGGTCCCGAGGACCTGCCCACCACGATGCGCTCGGCGGCGAGCCAGCTCGAGCAGTTGGCCGAGATCGACGGCGTCGGCCAGCTCGACCAGGCCAGCTCCATGCTGGCCGAACTCGACGAGGCGGTGGCCCAGGTGCAGAGCATCGATCCCGCGGTCGCGGTCCGTCCCTTCGCCGTGGAGATCCAGTCCGAGGCGCCGGTCAGCATCACCCTCGACCGGTACTTCGCACCGGGCGTGCTCTCGCTGATGCTGCAGCACCTCGGGCTCACGTTCGCCGCGCTGGCACTCGTACGCGAGCGCCGGGCCGGCACCCTCGAGGTCCTGCGGGTGTCCCCGGCCACGATGGGGGAGCGTCTGGCCGGCAAGTCCCTCGCCTTCCTGCTGCTGGGCGCCGTGGCCGCCGCGGGACTGACGGCGTTGATCGTCGCGGTCTTCGGTGTGCCGCTGCCCGTGCACTGGTTCACGTTCGTCGGACTGCTGGCGATGACCCTGATCGCCTCGATCGGCATCGGTTACCTGATCGCCGCCCTCTCGTCCAGCGATTCGCAGGCCGTGCAGCTGTCGATGCTGGTGCTGCTGGCCACGATCTTCTTCTCCGGCCTGTTCATGCCGCTGGACCGGATCATGTTCCCGATGCGCTGGCTGTCCTACGCGTTGCCGGCGACGCACGGCTTCCTCGGACTGCAGGACCTGATGCTGCTCCAGCGGCCGACGCATCCGAGCCTGTTCATCGCGCTCGGGATCATCACGCTCATCACCTTCGTGGCGGCGCGACTGCTGCTGCCGCGGCGGACCGAGGCGATCTGAGCCGGCGCCGCTCAGCCGGTCCGCAACGTGCGGGGCAGGCCGAGCACCGCCGCGAGCGGTAGGACCGAGCGTGGCGCCCACGGCAGGCGCCACAGTCCACCGTGCGCGGCAGCGTCGGCGAACAGCCCCAGCGGATGCCCCAGCGTGACCTCGGGACGCCCGGGTGCCAGGGGGTCACGCAGGTCTCGCACGAGCATTGCCGCCATCAGCGCGGTGCTCGTCTCCGGCGCGAACACCTCGACGCCGAAGTGGTGCGCGCCGGCGTAGGCGGCGGCCAGCAGGCGGTTGCTGGTGACCGAGCGCGTGCTGGTGGCGGGAGCCACGTTGGCGGACACCGCGATGCCGTCGGCGCGGGCCACACGGAAGCGCCACCGGGCCAGCCGCTTGGCCAGCGCGTAGTTGGGCCCCTGCTGTGGCACCTGGCCGTCGGCCAGGCCGAACTCCTCGCCGTCGGGGGTCCGCACGAGATCCTCGTACTGGGGCCGGAAGCCGCGACCGCGCGACACCCGGTTGGCGGTGCGGCTGGCCAGCCCACCGCTGGTGAGGCGTCCCACGGCCGCCTCGACCGCCGGGACGGGCGCGGCATAGACGTCGGTCGGTGTGAGCAGCCCGGCGAGCGTGGTGTCGGGATGGCGCCGGGTCAGCTCCGTCGCGAGGACGTCGGCCGCCAGCGACACCCGCACGTTGTCGGCGCCGTCGGCGTAGACATAGGTCCCGACCACGTCGAGGTGCTCCTGGCCTGACAGCCAGGCTGCCAGCTCCGGGACCTCCGTCGCGAGGTCGGCGCCGGCCACGACCGCCAGTGCAGCGTGGTCGTCGGGATCGACCCGGTGCCGCACGGGCAGCTGCGCCTCGCCGGTGCCTTCACGGACCGCACCGAGGATCCGTTCCCACAGGCGTGGCCGTGGCAGGTCGACGGGCACCACGGTGGCGCCCCAGCGCAGCAGGTGACCGAGCGGCCCCATCTCCGATGCGGCGCCGAGCACCACGACACGCAGGTCGGACAGGTCGAGCCAGTCCGGATTGGCGGCCACGAGCTCCACGGACGCGGCCGCCGACGGCTCGATCGTCCCGGCGGTCACCCACGCGCGCAGCTGGTGGCGGAGGTCGTCGCCACGCAACAGCCGCCCGGCGTAGGGGATCTCCAGTTCCCGCGCTGGCTGGCCCCGGCCGCGCACGGTCGTGGTCTGCAGTTCCAGTTCGGCCGGCATGGTGAGCGCGTCCGCGAGGGACCGTTCGGTGTCGCCACGGTGGAAGGTGAACGAGGCGTGCACCGCGTCGAGCCCGGCCCGGGGGGCGGCCTCGGGATCATCGCCCGGTCGTTGAAGTTCCGCCCGGGTCAGCTCGCACAGCAGGTCGGCGTAGCGCTCGTGCCACGCGTCGGCGTCCCGGATCCGCCCGGCGAGGTCGCGGTCGACCGCACTCGCCGCTGCGGCGAACACGCGGCGTCCGGTCTCGCTCGTACGGCGACCGCCGCTGGTGGCAGGAAACTGCACACCCTGGGGCGTGGGGGTCGCATCGGTCATGGGACGGTCCTCGATGGCGCGGGAGCGGGGTGACGATCGGCCGGAGACGCTAGGCGCGATCCGCGCCGTGCGGCAGTAGCGTCGTGCACATGAGCGATCACACCACCAAACAGGGCACGTACGTCGAAGAGCGCTTCGAGCGCGACACCCGCTACCTGTCGGCGCGCATCACCGCCGACGGCCGCGAGGGATGGCCGGTCGAGGACGGCCGGTACCGGCTGGTGGTCAGCCGGGCCTGTCCCTGGGCGAACCGGGCGATCATCGTCCGCCGTCTGCTGGGACTCGAGGACGCGTTGTCGATGGGGGTCGCCGGTCCGACCCACGACGCCGACAGCTGGACCTTCGACCTCGACCCGGGCGGTGTCGACCCGGTGCTCGGCATCCCGCGATTGAAGGATGCCTTCGAGGCGGCCGTCCCCGGCTACGAGCGCGGTATCACGGTTCCGGCGATGGTCGACATCCCCTCGGGCGCGGTGGTGACCAACGACTTCGGCCGCATCACGCTCGACCTGTCCACCGAGTGGCGCGCCTTCCACCGTCCCGGCGCCCCCGTGCTGTACCCCGAACACCTGCGTGACGAGATCGACGAAGTGGCCGATCTGGTCTACCACGACGTCAACAACGGGGTGTACCGGGCCGGCTTCGCCGGCACGCAGGCATCGTACGAGGAGGCCTACGAGCAGCTGTTCGCGCGTCTCGACTGGCTGACCGAGCGTCTCGCCACGCAGCGCTACCTGGTGGGCGACACGATCACCGAGGCCGACGTGCGCCTGTTCACCACCCTGGTGCGGTTCGACGCGGTCTACCACGGGCACTTCAAGTGCAACCGCGCCAAGTTGAGCGAGATGCCGGTCCTGTGGGACTACGCCCGTGACCTGTTCCAGACCCCCGGCTTCGGCGACACGATCGACTTCGACCACATCAAGCGGCACTACTACGAGGTGCACCTCGACATCAATCCGACCGGCATCGTGCCGTCGGGACCCGACCCGACCAACTGGGCGGACCCGCACGACCGGGCCGCGCTCGGCGGGTCGCCGTTCGGTGACGGCACGCCTCCGGCGCCGCCTCCCGTCGACGAGCAGGTTCCGCTGGCGCACAACCCTGCGCTCGCCCTGCTGGGCTGAGCTCGGAGCCGTTGGCAGCACCGGGGTGGCGGGACCGATGCGGTGGGCGCCTACTTGGTGGTCGACAGCTTGTACTGGCGCACGCTGAGTGGGACGAAGATCATCAGGATGATGCCGATCCACAGCAGGGTGTAGCGGACCGGGTTCTGCATCGACCACGCCTCGGAGATCGGCAGGGTGCCGGTGTTGCCGAACAGCTCGCGCGACGCCTGGGTGACGGCCGAGACCGGGTTCCAGTCGGCGAAGACGCGCAACGGCGTCGGAAGTCCACGGGTGTCGATGAACGCGTTGGAGATGAACGTCAGCGGCATGATGACCAGGAACGAGGCGTTGTTGATGACCTCGACACTGGGTACGAGCAGGCCGACGAATCCCATCACCCACGAGAACGCGTAGGCGAACAGCAGCAACAGCAGGTAGCCGGCGATCGCGTCGAGCGCCGAACCACGGATCCGCCAGCCGACCAGCAGGCCCGTCAGGGACATGATCGCGATCGACAGCACGTTGTAGACGATGTCGCTGGCGGTTCGGCCCACCAGCACGGCGGACCGCGACATCGGCAGCGACCGGAACCGGTCGATGATGCCCTTCTGCATGTCCTCGGCCAGGCCGGCGCCGGTGAACGTGGCACCGAACACGACCGTCTGCGCGAAGATGCCCGCGATCAGGTATTCGCGGTAGTTCATCCCCGGGATCTCGATCGAGGCCCCGAAGACGTAGGAGAACAGCAGCACGAACATGATCGGGGAGATGAGGACGAAGATCAGGACCTCGGGGACCCGCTTGATCTTGATCAGGTTGCGCTTGGCGACGACGGCGCCGTCGGCGAAGGCGTAGGCGAGGCTGCTCATCGTGCGTTCTCCGCGGTCGTGTCGGCCGTCGTTCCCGGAACCAGCAGCGGACTCGCCGCCGCAGCGGCCGCGGCATCGTCGTCCGGTCGGTCGTCGCCGGGCCGGTCGTCGTCGGGCTGCGGAGCGGGCTCGGCGACGTGGCCGGTCAGCGTCAGGAACACGTCGTCGAGTGTCGGGCGACGCAGACCCACGTCGCTGATACGGATGCCGCGGGCGTCGAATTCCCGCAACGTCGCCATCAGGTCGTCCGCGCCGTGCCGAACGGGTGCGGTCAACGACCTGGTGTGGGATTCGACCTGCACGTCGCCCATCGCGATCGATCGCAGAACCTCGCGGGCGGTCGTGAGATCGCCGGGGTCGGTCACGACGACCTCGACGCGCTCGCCACCGACCTGCGCCTTGAGTTGGTCGGCGGTTCCCTGGGCGATGGCCTGGCCGCGGTCGATGACGACGATGTCGTCGGCGAGCAGGTCGGCCTCCTCGAGGTACTGGGTCGTCAGCAGCAGCGTGGTGCCCCGTTCCACCAGCTCACGCAGGATCTGCCACATCTCCGATCGGCTGCGCGGGTCGAGGCCGGTCGTCGGCTCGTCGAGGAACAGCACCGCCGGCTCGGCGACCAGCGCGCCGGCGAGGTCCAGCCGTCGGCGCATGCCGCCCGAGTAGGTCTTCACCGGCCGGTCACCGGCGTCGGCGAGGTCGAAGCGGTCGAGCAGGTCGCGGGCACGCCGGCGCGACGGTGCCCGGCCGAGCCGGTACAGGCGTCCGATCATGTCGAGGTTCTCGAAGCCGGTGAGCTGCTCGTCGACGGCGGCGTACTGGCCGGACAGGCCGATGCGGCGTCGGACGGCCTCGGGGTTGCGCAGCGCGTCGAACCCGGCGACCTCCACCTTGCCCTCGTCGGGCACGAGCAGCGTCGTCAGGATGCGCACCGCCGTGGTCTTGCCGGCGCCGTTGGGGCCGAGCAGGCCCAACACCGTTCCCTGCGGGACGACGAGGTCGAGCCCGGCCAGGGCCGTGACGTCCTTGTAGCGCTTGACCAGACCGTGGGCCCGGATGACTTCGTCCATGTGACGTGCTCTCCTCGCTTGCGCTCGCCGGAACTGACGCACGCCGGCGCGACAACTCATCGGTGCCGACGCGATCGCCCCTCAGCAGGCGTCCGACCCGGCGAACGTAGACCGGTTCGCGGACTGCCCCTGTCCTCTTGACGACGCGTGGTGCAGGGTCGCGCGTCCAACTCACAGGGTCGGCGTGCTGGTCCGGATCACGCAGCGCGTCCGCCACGTTGCGCCCGCGCCGCGTCGACGAGCCGCCGCCGCGCGACCCCGGCACGGCCGCCGGTCGTCGGGGTCACCTCAGGGGAGTACCCGATGCCTGCCGACGACGTCGCCGCGTACCGTCCTGGCCATGGACACCCCGCACACGCCTTCCTCCGCATCCGCTGCTGCCGTCGGCGCCGCGACGCCGCCCACCCGGGCGGCGGCCCGCGCCATCGACGCCGTGAAGGTCTACGGACGCGGTGACACCGCCGTCCGGGCGCTCGACGGGGTCAGCGTCGACATCCCCGCCGGCGCCTACACCGCCATCATGGGGCCCTCGGGTTCGGGCAAGTCGACCCTGATGCACTGCCTGGCCGGCCTCGACCCGCTCACCTCGGGCGAGGCCTGGATCGGCGAGGTGGCGCTCGGGGGGCTCAGCGACCAGCAACTGACGGTCCTGCGCCGTGAGCGCATCGGGTTCGTGTTCCAGGCCTTCAACCTGTTGCCGACGCTGACCGCCCGGGAGAACATCACCCTGCCGCTGGCCCTCGTCGGTGCGGAACCGGACCCGGCGTGGCTGGCCACGGTGGTCGACGTGGTCGGGCTCGGTGACCGTCTCGGCCACCGACCGTCCGAACTCTCCGGCGGCCAACAGCAGCGGGTCGCCGTCGCACGCGCGCTCGTCAGCCGGCCCGACGTGGTCTTCGCCGACGAACCGACGGGCAACCTCGACTCACGCTCAGGCGCCGAGGTGCTGGGGTTCCTGCGGCGCGCCGCCGACGAATTCGGGCAGACGGTCGTGATGGTCACTCACGACCCCACGGCGGCCGGCTACGCCGACGAGGTCCTCTTCCTCGTCGACGGTCGGCTCGTGGACCGCCTCGCGGACCCCGATGCCGAGAAGGTGCTCGACCGTATGAAGCACCTCGAGGGCTGACGACATGTTGCGGATCACCCTGACCGGCGCCTGGCAGCACCGCCGGCGCCTGTTCGGCACGGTGCTCGCCGTCGTGCTCGGTACCGCGTTCCTCGTGGGGACGCTGGTACTCAGCGACACACTGCGCGGCAGCTTCCGAAGCGTCTTCACCGACGTCAACGCCGGCATCGACGTGGTGGTCCGAGGCAGTTCGGAGACGACGGGCGAGGTCGCGTCCCAACGCCCCCTGGTCGACGCCGCGGTCCTGGACGACCTCGACGTGATCGACGGGGTCGCCAACGTCGCGGTCGAGGTCGAGGCGCTCGCGCAGGTGGTCGGGACGGACGGCACCTCGATCGGCGGCGAGGGCCCACCGACGCTGGGTGTCAACTGGATCGAGGATCCGGTGCTGGCGCCGTACGACCTGACCGCCGGCCGGGCGCCGGCAGGCCCCGGCGAGGTGGTGCTCGACGAGGACACCGCCCGGGCCGGGGACCTGCACGTCGGCGACACCACGATCGTGCGGACGCCCGAACCGGTCGCGGTCGAGGTGGTCGGCCTGCTGCTGCCCAAGGGCGGCAGTGGTGCCGGTGTGACCATCACGGCGTTCACGACCGGCGAGGCCCAGCGACTGCTGCTCGGGCGCGACGACCGTGTCACCCGCATCCTGCTGGCCGCGGCTTCCGGGACCTCGGAGGACGCCCTGGCCGCCCGCGTCGCCGAGGTGCTGCCCCCCGGTGCCGAGGCGGTGACCGGCACGGTCTACACCGAGGAGGCCCTGGACGACCTGGGACGGGATTTCCTCGACTTCTTCGAGGCCTTCCTGCTGGTGTTCGCCGCGATCGCGTTGCTGGTGGCGACCTTCAGCATCTACAACACCTTCGCGATCACCGTGGCGCAGCGCCTGCGCGAGTCCGCGCTCCTGCGGGCGCTTGGCGCCTCGCGTCGCCAGGTCCTGCGGGGGGTCCTGATCGAAGCCCTGCTGACCGGCGTGATCGCCTCGGCGCTCGGGCTCGGCGTCGGGATCGCGCTGGCTGCCGGTCTGCTCGGCGCGCTCGGCAGCTTCGGGCTGCCGGTCGAGGGCGCCGCGATCGTCATCGGCGCGCGTGCCGTCGTCAGCGCCTTCGCCGCCGGCGTCGGGGTGACGGTGCTGGCCAGCCTCCTGCCGGCCGTCCGCGCCTCACGGGTGGCGCCGCTCGCGGCCCTGCGGGAGGTCGCCGTCGACCGCAGCGACCAGTCCCGGACCCGGTTGGCCACCGGCGTGGTGTTCGTCGCCGTCGGTGCGGTCTTCGTCACCCTGGCGCTGAGCGCCGAGGCCGGCGCCCTGCGCCGGGCAGCGGTCGGCGCGGTGGCGGTCTCCGTCGGGGTGTTCCTGCTCGGCCCGGTCACCGCACGTCCCATGACGGCCGTGGTCGCCGTGCCCGTCCAGCGTCTGCGGGGCGTGACCGGCGCACTCGCGCGCCGCAACGCCGTCCGCAACCCCCGTCGCACCGCGAGCACGGCCTCCGCGCTGATGGTCGGGGTCGGCGTCGTGACCCTTTTCACGGTGGTGGCCGGATCCGTGAAGGCGACGATCGACGATGCCATCAGCGGCGGCTTCGGTGGCGACCTCGTGGTGCAGTCGGCCGGCTTCAGCGGCGCCGGGTTGAGCACCGGCCTGGTCGACGAGCTGCGGGAGACGCCTGAGGTCGAGCGGGCGCTGGGCCTCGCGCTCGGAGTCGGGATCATCGACGGCGAGCAGAGCGTCTTCTCGGTCGTCGACCCGGCCGCACTCGAGGGCATGCTCGACCTCGAGACGGTCGCGGGTTCGATCTACGACCTGCCGGCCGACGGCATCGCGGTCTCGCAGTCGCACGTGGACGAGGACGGCGTCGACCTGGGAGACACGGTCGAGATCGCGCTCGTCGACGGCACGGTGCTCGAGTTGGAGGTCGGGGCGGTCTTCGTGTCGAAGGCAGCGGACGCCGTCGGCACCCGCATCGTGCCGATGGAGGCCTACGCCCCGCACGCCGTCCAGCTCGGCTACGTCATGGCCCTCGTCGAGCTGACCGACGGCGTCGCGCCGGCCGACGGCCAGGCAGCGGTCGAGGCCGTCGCCGCGGGCCACGGCTCGCCCACCGTGCTCGACCGTGACGCCTTCACGGATCGCGCCGTCGGCGACGTGGACCGGCTGCTGGCCATCGTCTACGTGCTGCTCGCCCTGGCGATCCTGATCGCGCTGATGGGCATCACCAACACCCTGTCGCTGGCGGTGTACGAGCGCACCCGCGAGATCGGTCTGCTGCGTGCCCTGGGCCAGACGCGGCGCCAACTGCGCGCCATGGTGCGCTGGGAGTCGGTCATCGTGGCCCTGTTCGGTACGGCGACCGGGCTGCTGCTCGGCACCTTCCTCGGCTGGGTCCTCGTGCGTGCCATCGCCGTGGACGAGGGCTTCGGGGTCTTCGCCGCACCGCTCGGCCAACTCGCACTGGTGGTCGCGCTCGGCGCGCTGGTCGGCGCCGTGGCCGCCCTGCGCCCCGCACGGCGGGCCGCCCGGCTGAACGTCCTGGCCGCCATCGCCACCGAGTGACGTAGGCTCGGGGCGGTGCCGGACGTCGCGCCGGCCGGGGAGGGAGCCGTGAGCGCGATCGAGCGTCCCGACGCCGCTGCGGTCGCCTCGGCGCTGGATTTCGAGGCCGACCGCACCCGCTCACGCATCCACGCCCTCGAGCGCGACCTCGCCACCCTCCGGGACGCCACCGCGGACAGCCCGGACGACGAGCACGACCCCGAGGGCGCCACCATCGCCTTCGAGCGACAGCAGGTCGCGGCGTTGCTCGCGGCGGCGACCGCACGGCTCGCCGAACTCGAGGACGCGAGGACCCGGCTGCGCGCCGGCGACTACGGACAGTGCCTGGACTGTGGCACCTCGATCCCGCGGGAGCGACTGCTGGCACGGCCCGCCGTGCGGCGCTGCGCCACCTGCGCCGCACGTTCGGACCCGTAGCCACGCCGGTGTCGCAGAGCCGTGACGCACCGGCGCTCAGGCCGGGACGGCTCCGACCAGCCGTTCGACGTGCGCGCGGAAGGCATCGCGCACCGACGTCGGATCCAGCACCTCGACGCGGCACGGCAGCCCGACGAGGAAGCGCACCAGCCAGCCGGCGTCGCTCGCCCCGGCCCTCAGCAGGGTCGTGTCGCCGTCGGCCTCGAGCACCCCGAAACGCACCGCCTGCGTCTGTTCGGCCTCGGCGAGCGGCAGATGCAGCCGGACCGTCGCCTGGATCTCGTAGGGGGAGACCGTGACCGCGGAACGGACCAGTTCGACGGGATCGGGCAGCTCGCGGTCGTGGCTGCGCACCCCGGTCGCCAGAGGCGCCGAGGCCCGGTCGACGCGGAACGTCCGCCACGCGTCACGGTCGAGGTCGAAGGCGACGAGGTACCAGCGCCAGTGCGCGTGGACCAGTCGCAGCGGTTCGAGGTGGCGCAGGCTGCGGTTGCCCTCGCGATCGCAGTACATCAGCCGCAGACGTTCCCGGCGCCGGCACGCCTGGGCGAGGACGAGCAGGTGGTCGGGGTCGGTGGACACCCCGGCGCCGAACCCCACCGACACCGTCGCCGCCTGCACGTCCTGCAGGCGTTCCGCCAGGTGCTCGGGCAGGACGCGCTCCAGCTTGGTCAGCGCCGACAGCGCGGCTTCGGCGAGCCCGACACCGGTGCCCGCCGTGGCGAAGCGCAGGCCGACGACCGCCGCGAGTGCCTCGTGGTCGTCGAGGACCAGCGGAGGCAGCTCGGGGCCGCGGCCGAGCTGGTAGCCGCCATGCGGACCTGGTGAGGCCTGCACGGGATGGTCCAGCCGCCGCAGGCGCGCGATGTCGCGCCGCACGGTCCTGGTCGTGACGCCGAGCCGGTCGGCCAGTTCGGGTGCCGTCCAGCTCGGCCGCGTGTGCAGCAGGGCCAACAGACGCAGCAGTCGGGTCGCGGTTTCCATCCCGGCAGCCTGGCACGAATCGCGGACCGATGTGGTCCGGTTCGCGGGCGGATTTCGCGACCGGCGAGCGCTACGGCTTGAGCACGATCTTGATGGCGCCGTCGTCCTTCTTCTGGAAGATCTCGTACCCGTGTGCGGCCTCGGACAGCGGCATGTGGTGGGTCGCGAACGTCTCGGTCCCCAGCGGGTCGCCGTCGTCGAGCACCAACGGCAGGAGGTCGTCGACCCACCGCTTGACGTTGGCCTGGCCCATCCGCAGCTGGATCTGCTTGTCGAACATGGTCAGCATCGGCAGGGGATCCGCCTGACCGCCGTACACGCCGATCAGCGAGATCGTGCCACCGCGTCGCACCATGTCGATCGCGAGGTAGAACGCCTCGAGGCGGTCCACGCCGGCCTTGCGCATCATCGGTGCGGCCAGGGCGTCGGGCATCAGCGAGGACATCGTCTGCGCCAGCTTGCCGGTCGGCGAGCCGTGGGCCTCCATGCCGACCGCGTCGATGACGGCGTCCGGACCGCGCCCGCCGGTGAGTTCACGCACGGCCTCGACCACGTCGTCGTGCTCGGACAGGCTGATCGCCTCGACGCCGAGCGCCCGCATGCGCTCGAGGCGCTCGGGGACGAGGTCGACGCCGATGACACGCACGTCCTGCAACATCGCGATGCGGCTGGCCATGTCGCCGATCGGGCCCAGCCCGAGCACGACCAGCGTGCCGCCCTTGGGCACGTCGGCATACGCGACGGCCTGGTAGGCCGTCGGCGCGACGTCCGAGAGGTAGACGAACCGGTCGTCGGAGGGGCCGTCGGGCACCTTGATGTGGGTGTACTGCGCCTGCGGTACGCGCAGGTACTCGGCCTGCCCACCCGGGACCTGCCCATAGAGCTTGGTGTAGCCGAACAGCGGCGCGCCCATGCCCTGCTCGCGCACCTGCGTCGTCTCGCACTGGGTCTGCAGTCCCTGACCGCACATGAAGCAGTGCCCGCACGAGATCTGGAACGGCACCACGATGCGGTCGCCCGGCGCGATCGCGGTCACCTCGCTGCCGACGGCCTCGACGATGCCCATCGGCTCGTGGCCGAGGACGTCACCGGCATCGAGGAAGGGGGAGAGGACCTCGTAGAGGTGGAGGTCCGAGCCGCAGATCCCCGACGACGTCACGCGGATGATCGCATCGGTCGGTTCCTGGATCGTCGGATCGGGCACCTCCTCGACGCGCACGTCCCGCTTGCCCTGCCACGTGAGTGCCTTCATGCCGATGGTCCTTCCGGCGCGCTCGCGCGCCTCGTCCGTCGATTCCGGCGCACCGTCCGTCCGGAAGCGGTCGCCTGTCGCGTGCTCGACGGTAGGGTCCGGCCGCGTGGGGCCGGGCTGGACGAAGTCCCTAGTCAGTCGGCGGTTCGAAGCCGGACGTTGGACCGAAAGACCACGGTGCTGAAGTCGTTGGGGCTGCTGTTCGCGACCATGGCGGCGCCGTTGCGCCGCTGGAACGTCCGGTTCGCCGTCCTGCTCGTGCTCGGGTTCTTCGTCATGGTCGGCGTGTACGCGGTGCTGTTCCACGAGCTCATGGCGCTCGAGGGACGACGGTTCAGCTGGGTGACCTCGCTGTACTGGACGTTCGTGACCATGTCGACCCTCGGTTTCGGCGACATCGTCTTCGAGTCCGACCTCGGACGATTGTTCTCGGTCGTCGTGCTGCTGACCGGCTCGGTGTTCATCCTGGTGCTGCTGCCGTTTCTGTTCATCCAGTTCGTGTTCACCCCCTGGATGCGGGAACGCGACTCGGCGCGCGCGCCGCGCCGCGCCCCCGACGGGATCGACGGCCACGTCGTCCTCTCCGGTGTCGACCCGATCAGCGACGCGCTGATCGAACGCGCGAAGGCGGCGGGCGTCCCCTACCTGCTGCTCGTCGAGGAGGCGGACGAGGCGTTGCGCCTGTTCGACCGCGGGTACCGGGTGATGGTCGGTGCGCGCGACGAACCCGAGACCTACCGGCACGCCCGGGTCGATCGGGCGGCGCTGGTCGCGCTGACCATGGGTGACGAGGCCAACACCAACGTCGCCTTCACCGTGCGCGAGATCGACGAGGACGTCCCCATCGCGGCCCTGGCGAGCCGGGCCGCCTCCGTGGACGTGCTCGAACTCGCCGGCTGCCACGAGGTGGTGGAGCTGGCGGAGGTGCTGGGCCGGGCCATGGCGCGGCGCGTCGTGGGTACCGACGCGCGGGCACACGTGATCGGCGAGTTCGGCAACCTGCGGATCGCCGAGGCGAGCGTGCGGGGGACCGAACTGGTCGGCCGCACCGTGCGCGAGGCCGAACTGCGTCAGCGGGTGCACGTCAACGTGGTCGGGATCTGGGAGGACGGACGGTTCGCCGCCGCAGCCGCGGACAGTCGCCTGACCGAACGGACCGTGCTGATCCTGGCCGGCTCGGAGGAGCAGCTGGCGGCCTACGACCGCGCGTTCGGCGTGGACCAGTCCCAGCAGGCGACGCCGGTCCAACGTCGTCCGGTGCTGATCCTCGGCGGCGGGAGGGTCGGGCGGGCGGCGGCGCGCGCACTGGCCGAGACGGGCGTGGATGCGACCATCGTGGAGAAGCGTCCCGAGCGCATCCGTCCCGAGTTCACCAGCGTCGAAGGTGACGCCGCCGCGCTCGAGGTGCTGGAGGAGGCGGGCGTCACCGATGCCGCCGCCGTCCTGGTCACCACGCACGAAGACGACGTCAACGTCTACCTGACGCTCTATCTGCGACGGCTCCGTCCCGACGTGCAGTTGATCGCGCGCGCCACCCGCGACCGCAACGTCTCGACCCTCCACCGCGCGGGCGCCGATGCGGTGCTGTCGTACGCCAGCATCGGTGCCACCGCACTGTGGAACGCCATGGGACGCAACCGGCGGCTGGTCGTCGCCGAGGGACTCGAGATGTTCCGGGTGCCCATGCCGAGGAAGGTGCGGGGGCAGTCGCTGTCGCAGTGCGAGATCGGCGCGCGGAGTGGGTGTCACGTCGTGGCGATCGCGCAGGGCGACCATCTCGATCCGAACCCGGACCCCGAGGCGCCGCTGCCCGCGCACGGCGACCTCGTCCTGATCGGCGACGAGGGCAGCGAGGAGCGGTTCGTGGCCGAATTCGGCGACGTCCGGCGCCGTCACCGCTGAAGTCGGCCGCGCTGCCGCCGACGGGTGCCCGGGGCCGGCGCCGTCGGCTCGCCGTCAAGGTCGGTCGGGAGCGACGACGAGATGTCCCCACCACCCCAACTGGGGGTCGCGGCCGCACAGCCTCCGAGCTACCCGGCCGCGTCGCCCCCCACGGTCGCCGAAGCGCGCAGCCGGGCCATCGACGCGCAGCTGCGCACGATCTTCCAGCTCGCGCCCGTTGGCATCGGCCTGGTGGACTTCGAGGGTCGCACGATCCTGACCAACAACGCGCTCCGCGAGATGCTCGGTTACAGCGCCGAGGAGTTCGCCTCCGTCCACTTCGAGCAGTTCACCCACCCCGAGGACGTCCAACGCAATCTCGAGCTGTTCGAGCGCATGGCGGGCGGCCACCTCGACCGGTTCGAGATGGACAAGCGGTTCTTCCACCGCGACGGGCGCACGATCTGGGGGCGCTTGACCGTTTCGCTGCTCCGCGACCCCGACGGCCAGCCGGACCTCGCGATCGGCATGGTCGAGAACGTGACCGAGCAACGTGAGCTGCAGGCACAGCTCGAACACGCCGAGCACACCTTCCGGACCCTCGTCGAGCAGGTCCCCGCCGTCGTCTACGAGACCGGCCTGGACCCGCGTCGCCCGGCGACCTACGTCAGCCCGCAGATCGAGCACCTGCTCGGCATCAGCCCCGAGAAGTGGCTGGCCTGCCCCGAACTGTGGCGGCAGCAGATCTCGCCCGAAGACCGTGACGTCGCCTTCGGACCCGACCGTTTCGACGCCGCCCGCAGCGTCGCCGGTGAGGTGTCGACGCTGCACTACCGCATGCGCCGCGTCGACGGCCGCGAGATCTGGGTCCGGGACGAGTCGCGGATCGAGACCAACGCGTACGGCGAACAGGTGCTGCGGGGCGTGCTCGTGGAGGCCACGCGGGAGAAGCAGCTCGAGTCGCGGCTCGAACGCCTCGCCTACCACGACCCGCTGACGTTGCTGGCCAACCGCGAGTTGTTCTGCGACCGGGTCGACGCGCGCATGCGTGGCGGTGACACCGCCGGGTCGGGAGCGGTGCTCTTCATCGACCTCGACGACTTCAAGACGGTCAACGACAGTCTCGGCCACGCCGCGGGCGACGACCTGATCTGTTCGGTCGCGGGCCGTATCCAGGGCTGCGTCCGCCCCGGCGATCTTGCCGGGCGACTCGGCGGCGACGAGTTCGCCGTGCTGCTCGAGGATCTCACGAGACCGTCCGAGGCCCTCGAGGTGGCCGAGCGGCTCCGCGCGGCATTGGAGCGCCCGCATCAGCTCCGCGGACGCCAGGTCTCGGCGTCCGCCAGCATCGGGGTGGCCTACCTCGCCGATGCCGGCACGACGGGGGCGGTGCTCCGAAACGCCGACCTCGCGATGTACCGGGCGAAGGGGCTGGGGAAGGCCTGCGTGGCGACCTACGAGCCGCATCTGCACCGCGATGCGCTGCGGCGCCTGGAGTTGCGGAGCGCGCTCGGCGGGGCACTCGAACGCGGCGAGCTGTTCCTGCAGTACCAGCCCCTCGTCGACCTCGGCAGCGCCGAGATGGTGGGCGTGGAGGCACTCCTGCGTTGGCGACACCCCGACGCCGGCCTGATCCCGCCGGACGCGTTCGTCCCGCTGGCCGAGGAGACCGGCGCGATCGTCCCGATCGGGTTGTGGGTCCTGCGGCAGTCGACCGAGTGGCTCGCCCACAACCGCAAGCTCGGCGGGCGCGCGCTGTCGGTGTCCATCAACGTCTCGCCCCTGCAGCTCGCACCACGGCTGGTCGGTGAGGTCGAGGCGGCCCTGGTCGGCACCGGCCTACCTCCGAACCAGCTGGTGATCGAGGTCACCGAGCAGGCGCTGATGAGTCCGCGCAGCTGGGACGTGGTCCGCGAGCTCAAGCGCCTCGGGGTGCGCATCGCCATCGACGACTTCGGAACCGGCTACTCGTCGCTCGCCTACCTGAGCGAGTTCGCCGTCGACCTGCTCAAGATCGACCGGTCGTTCATCGCGGGCCTGACGGTCGACGAACGCAGCCAGGCCGTCCCGCGCGCCGTCGTCGAACTGGCCCGCACCCTGGGGCTCACGGTCGTCGCCGAGGGCATCGAGACCGAGGAGCAGTGGGAACAGCTGGTCCGTATGGGCTGCAGCGTCGGCCAGGGCTACCGCTTCGCGAAGCCGGTCGACCCGGCCGAGCTGGCCGGACTCAGCCAGGGGCCGCTCGGGCGCTGACGTCAGTTCGAGGGTGCCTCGGCCTCGTCGAAGGCCGTCAGGTCGAGCTCGAGTTCGTCCTCGAACGCCTCGGTCTCGATCCCGTCCTCGAACCGCACGCGGAAGAGCGTCGCGACGTCGTCGGCGTCGGCGTCCGGGTCCTGGTCCGCCTTGATCTCCTCGACGACCGTGACGAGCTGGCCCGCCCGTTCGCGGTAGCCGGGAGGGCCGTCGACGGCTGCGGAAGGTCGGAAGGTCGCCTGCTGGGTCACGTGGGGTACCTCGGGATCGGTTGACCACGAGCGTCGCGTCCCGGACGGGTCGGCACCGCACCCCAGCCCGCCCGTTCGGTCACCGAGATCGCCTCACTCCTCGAGGGCCCGCGACAGGAACAGCGCCATCCCGGCGCGATGCACCTCGGTGGCCGGCTCGAAGCGGCGGTCACTGACCCCGTTCGCGATGCCGGCCGCGGCGATGGCGCCGATGGCGCGGTCGTGGACGCTGTGCCCGGTGTCGACGAACGGCGACTGGCGCAGCGGCAGGTCGAGTGCCCGCTGCAGGAACGATGCCATCTCGCCCCGGCTCACCGGACGATCGGGACAGAAGCGGTCGCGGGAGCAGCCGTTGGCGATACCGGCCTTCGCGACCGCGGCGATCGCCTCCTGGTGTGCCTTGCCGTCGAGGTCGCGGAAGCGGTGTCCGTCGGCGGCGGGCAGGTCGAACGCCCGGTAGATGAAGCTGGCCATCTGCGCCCGGGTCACCGTCTCCGCCGGGCAGTACAAGCGTGACCCACAGCCGCTCGTGATCTGCCGCGTGGCGATCTGCTCGATCGGGGCGTAGTGCCCGTGGGTCAGCGGGACGTCGGCGAACCGCGTCGGTGGCGTGGTCGGCGCCGGCGCGGGAGCTGCCGGCGTGGCGCCGGTCGCCAGGGCCGCCACGCGGCTGCGCAGGGCACCCATCTTGGCGTAGAAGTACCGGCCCGGGCAGGCGGTCGAGCCCACGTTGCGGTGGGCGGTCAGGACGTTGAGCGTCCGACCGCCGTGGGAGATGGTGCGGCTGGCGCGGGCGTCGATGCCGTGCACGTCGTACTTCCACGCCACGACCCTGGCGACGGACTCGACCGCGACCGCCGGGATGTCGGCGACCTCGAAGTTGCCCATCACGGACACGCCGAAGGAGCCACTGTTGAAGTTGGCCGCGTGGGCCCCGACGACGCCGCGCTCGAGACCGCCGGCGCGTCCCTCGAAGATCTGGCCGTAGCGGTCGACGAGGATGTTGTAGCCGATGTCGCTCCACCGCTGGGTCTGGGTGTGGTAGCTGTAGATCCCGCGCACGACCGAGGCGGACTGGGCCTTGGTGTAGCTGTTCGAACCGGCCGTGTGGTGGATGACGGCGAAGCGCGGCGTGGCGTAGCTGGCACTCCCGCGACGCAGGGACTCGTTCGCGCCCCACTGGGCCCGCGAGATGATGGCCGGGCGGTTGGACGCCTCGGCGACCACCGGTACGGCGCGCGGACGCAGGTGGCGGACGACCTTCGCGACGGTGCCCTCGGACAGGCCCTCGGTGTCGATCAGCGTGGCGGCGAGGTCACTGATCTCGCCGTCGACACGGACCTGGAAGGCGTCGGCGTCGCCGACCCACAGTGGCTCGGATGCGTCCGTGGCCGCCTCCCTGGCCTCGTCGGTGTCGGGATCGGGCCCGTCGAGGCCGATGACCTCGCGGTCGAGCACCTCCCAGTCGCTCCAGCCGCCGTCGAGACCCCGCGTCCGCACCGTCACCTCGTCGGCGCCGGCCGGCAGCGTGAAGCCGATCATGGAGAAGGGCGTCTCGGTCTCCACGACCGGCGTGCCCGCCTCGCCACCCGCCACCGCGCGCTCGGGCAGGTCCGCCAACGTCTCGATCACGGTTTCGGGCGGTGCCACCTCGGTGGCGAACGACGGCGCGACCGGTGCGAGGGTCGCTCCCGTGACGGCGGTGAGCAGGAACAGGACGTGTCGGCGGCGTGTGCGACGCATGCTTCCCCGAAGGTCGGCGGCGGGTTGGGCGCACCGGCGGGGGCCGGGCGCGCGGGATGATGAAGGAGAGGTCGGCCGGACCACTCCTCGGACGAAGTGCTCGAACGCAGATCGCGCATTTGGTCCGATTCGGGAACTTCGGGCGCCGCGGGCCGGCGGCTCACCCCGGGGCGGACGAGCTACGCTCGCGCGCCGAGCGGCCACCGCGTGCGTGCGCCGGAGACCGGGAGGCACGTGGCCGTTCAGGTGGTCGAGGTGGGACCGGTCGCCCTCGAATGGGAGGCGGAGACACGCGCCGCGGCGCTGCGCTTCACCGAACGCGGTGAGGGTGGCCGGGCCGAGGCCGAGGCGCTGGTCGGTCAGCTGCGCGCGTGGGTGGGCGAGCCACCGGCGCCCTACAGCCTGCTCGTGGACTGCTCCGAGATGGTCGACGTCGACGCCTCCTGGCGCGCGACGTGGGGCGAGCACTTCCGGGCGCATCGCGACGTCTCGACGCTGGCATGGTTCAACGCCAACCACCGGATCCAGCTGATCGTGCTGATGTTCATCAAGGGCACGGGGGTTCGCGGACAGGTCTTCGAGCGCGAGGACGAGGCGCGTCGGTACCTGGCCGACCAGCGGAACGGCTGATGAAGATCCCCGACCTCGAAGAACTGCTCGACGTCATCTCCCTGGCCTGCCTCGGTGACACCGACGTACGGGTCGACGTCGACCCGAGTGCGCTGGACGACCCGCTCGGCGTCATCGGCAACGCCGTCAACGTGCTGCTCGACGACCTCGAGTACCGCCAGCGCGAGCGGGAGGAGGCCCTCCGACGGGTTGCTGCGATGGACGCCAAGCAGGAGTTCCTGGCCTACCTCAGCCACGACATGCAGACGCCCATGGCGGTGCTGCTGGGCGCCGTCACCGTGCTGCGGACCTCGCGATCCGACGAGGACGTCGCCGCCACCCTGCCGCTGATGGAGCACGCCATCGAGCGGCTGCAACGGTTCGTGAGCCAGTTCCTCGATCTGGCACGGCTCGAGGCCGACCGCGGCCTGGTGCTCGAGGTGGCCCCGCTGGACGTGCGGGCGGTGGTCAAGCGCGTCGTCGAGCTGTTCGCCGACGACGGGACGATCGCCGTGACCGGCCCGGCCGAGCTGTCGCCGGTGGCGGCCGACCCCACGCGCGTCGAGCAGATCCTGGCGAACCTCGTCACCAACGCCTTCAAGTACGCGGGCGAAGCGCCCTCCATCGTGCTGCGCGACCGCGAGGACGGCACCATCGAGATCCGCGTCGTCGACCACGGCCCCGGCATCGCGGCCGACGAGGTCGACCGCATCTTCGACAAGTTCGAACGCGGTTCGTCGGCCCCGGGCGCCGGCCTCGGTCTCTACATCAGCCGGGTGCTGGCCGAGGCCCACGGCGGCACCCTGACCGTCGAGAGCGAACCCGGCGAGGGCAGCACCTTTCTGCTGTGCCTGCCGACGGCGCACGGCGGCTGACCCGCTAGGCCCGACGCCCTTGCGCGGTTCGCAACGAGGCGAGCTCGCGCTCCAGCCGTCGCTGACGCTCCTCGAGCGCGGCGCGCGTCCCGCTGCCGTGGTGCGGCGGCGCCTCGTGCAGGTGGCGGCGTACGGCTTCCAGCTCGGCCTGCACGACGGCGACGGTTCGTCTGGGGGTCATGTGCGCAGTCTGTCGGGTCGGGCCGGCGTCGTCGAACCGGCCGCGCCCGGCTCACTCGTCCACCACCTCGATGCTGGCGTGGCGGATGGCGCCATCGTCGAGTTCGAGCACGCCGACGGTGCGGTGCGGCATACGTCGCCGTTCGGTCGGTGAGCCCGGGTTGAACAGCCGCTGGCCGTCCACGCCGACCTCGTCGACGGGGATGTGACTGTGACCGAAGACGACGAGGTGGGCCTGCGGGAACCGTTCGTGGAGACGCCGTGCCCGGCCACGCGACGGACCGCTGTCGTGGATCATGGCGACGTCGACACCACCGAGCGTGAGCTCCAGGGTCTCTGGCAGCTGTCCGACGAGTTCCCGGTCGTTGTTGCCGAGCACGGCGTGGACGGGGGCGAACCGGGCCAACTGTTCGAGGTGCTCCGCCTGGGTGATGTCGCCCGCGTGCAGGATGACGTCGGCCCGCGAGAACCAGGACTCCGCCGCACGCGGCAGCCGCCGGTTCGGCCAGTCCCGCCGCAGGTGGGTGTCGGCCGTCACCACCACGCGCACGTCGGTCTCCTCGTCGGCTCCCCGGTCAGCGTAGGGACGCGGTCACGAGCTAGTGTCCGCAGGCTCTCCCGCGCGAAGGACGCCTGCCGTGCTGCACCTCGAATCCGATCCCGACGACGTCGCGGCCGTTGCCGAGTTCATGGCGGCGCAGCAGGCCGACCCGACCCATCACATCGGCTACCTCGGACTGGACGCGGAACCGATCCGCTTGCAGTTGCAGGGGCTCGAACCGCTGGGCACGGCCGGACTGTCGGTCGCCCGCGATGGCTCCCGCATCGTCGGGGCACTCGCCGCGGAGTGGGACACCGACCCGCCACGATGCTGGTGGCACGGCCCGTTCGTCGCGCCGGACGCGGATGCGACCGCGGTGTCCGACGCCCTCCTGGCCCACGGACGCGAACGATTGCCGGACGAGGTCACACAGGAGGAGACCTGTGGCGACGAACGGCATGCGTGGTTGTCCGACTTCGCCGCGCGCAACGGCTTCCACGCCGAGGAGGCGTCCGCGGTGCTCGGCCGCTCGCTCACCGGGGGACTGCCGCCCCGAACGGTCGCGACGGTGGCCGGTGAGGAGCTGACCGAGCAGCAGCGGAACGACGTCGCGGCCCTGCACGACGCGCTGTTCGCCAACACCCACACGCCCGGCCACAAGCTGGTGGCGGGCGGGGATCGCCGCCTGCTCGTGGTGATCCAGGAAGGTCGTGCGGTCGGCTACGCGGCGGTCGAGCGCCAAGAGGACGGAGCCGGCTACCTCGACTTCCTCGGTGTCGCTCCCGAGGTCCAGGGCCGCGGCCTGGGCTCGGCGTTGGTCGCGGCCGCCTGTCACGAACTGCGCGACATCCTCGGCTGCGAGGTCACCGACCTCACGGTGCGCGTCGGCAACGCGGCCGCGCGCAAGGTCTACACCAACAACGGCTTCGTCGAGGAGCGCATTCTGGTGCCGTTCCGCAAGGGCATGGCCCTGCCCTGATCCGCGACCCGTTAGGCTCTCCGGCCGGGGGAGGGGGAGCGATGCGGCACCTCGTACGGTCGGGCGTCGTCGGGCTTGCGGCGGTGACCGTGGCCTGCGGCGGGCCGGTGTCGCCCACCATCGAGTCACGCAGCCATGACACCCGCGCCGACGTGGACGCGTTCGGCCAGGTCGGGGTCGCCGACTCCCCGCTCGAGTGCCACCGGGTCGCGCCGCTGGAGGTCAGCCTCGCCGAAGGGGTCGAGCCGACCGGCAGCAACGCGCGCTGGCACGCCGACATCGCCACCTCCGGCGATGCCGTCGATGCGCCCGGGAGCGAGACGGAACTGCGACGTTGGGGCAGCGAGGAGGTGCCCGAGCAGTACGCGGGGACCTGGCTGGACGCCGAACACCGGGTCCACGTCGTCGCTTTCACCGCGGACGTGGCCGCCAACGCCGACATCATCCGGCACCGGTTCGCGTCCGGTCTGGCCGTCGCCCGTGCCACGAACACGTTGCAGGAGCTCGAGCAGGTCCACCACGACGTCGCCGCGGAGGTGGACCGCAGCCGACGGACCGGCAACTCGTCCGCCGAGCCGTTCGACGACCTGGGCGGCGAGGCGGGGCTGCGTCCGGAGCCGGGCACGGTGCGGTGGGCAGACCTCGACCTGCCGCGCAACCGGGTGGCCATCGGCCTCTACGAGCCCACGGACGAGCACGTCGCCGACCTCGCCGAACGGTTCGGGCCCGAGCGCGTCTGCGTCGTCCTCGAGCACGCTCCCGCCCACGAGACGCGCGAGCCGCCCGGGTGGGTCCCGGAGGCCGACGCCTACGAGCGCCCGGACACCGCGGACGACCCCGACATCGCCCCGTGGTGCGAGGACGTGCCTCCGCCGCCGGTGGAGGCGCCGGCCGGCATCGCGGGCCCACCGACGACCGCTGCCCCCGTCGACGACATCGACGGCGTCGACGGCGTGGAGCACCACCTGCGCCAGGAGCCGGGTGATCCGACGGCCTGGATGCTGGACCTCGAGGAGTGGGGCACCGGCGAGGCGGCGGACGGGTATGCGGGCCTGTGGTACGACGCCCACCTCGACACCTTCGTCGTCGGCTTCGCCGGGGACACCGATGCGTGGGCGACCGTGCTGCACGAGCGCTTCCACCCCGGGTTCGCCGTCGCGCAGGTGCACCACACCTGGACCGAGCTGCTCGGGCTGCTGGGACGTCTCGAGGCGGAACTGCGCGCCACGGGCGGCCAGGAGCCGGCATCTGGCCAACTGCTCTCGACGGGGCTGCGGCCGAACATCAACCGCGTCACCGTCGGGCTGTTCACGCCGGACCCGGACCGGCTGGCCGAGCTCTCCGGCGTCCACGGGGTCGATGCCATCTGTTTCGCGACCACCTCACCGGGGTACCCACTGGGGCGGTGACCCGGGTCATCCCGCCGGCATGCGGAGGTCCACGTCGCCGAGCCGGCGGTCGTCGAAGTCGCGTCGCACCGTGGCATCGATCTGTTGCCAGCGCGCGACGGTGTCGGGCGACACACCGCCGTCGACGGCGCCGTACGCATGCACGGCGACGGACGCCACGGCCGTGACGGCGACGACGCCGACCAGCCAGCGACGGCGTTCCACCGCGTCCTGCACGGCCAGCGCCATCGCGGGCACGCTCAGCAGCAGCGGCTCGAGCGAGATCCGGTAGGCGAAGAAGTCCGTGCCGCCCTGGTAGCCGACCGCCCGGACCTGGACGACGAGATAGGCCAGTCCGGCGGTCGCCGCGGCCAGCGTCCAGCGTGGCAGCCGCCGCCACGCGACCGTGACCGCCACGAGCGCGGGCACCACGACGGGGGAGAACACGAAGATGCCGCGGTGTGGCGACACGAACGCCAGGCCGAGGTCGCGGACCGTCTGCCACGGTGAGTGACGGATCAGGCCCCGCAGGTGCGCGGTGGTGTCGTAGCCGGCGACCGGCAGCACCGTTCCGAACGCCCAGGCCGTGTAGGCGGTCATCAGCGCGAGTCCGACTGCTGCTGCGGCCGCGATCCAGACCGCGTCGCGTCGATCCTCGCGCCACCATGCGTACGCGGCCACGACGACGACGGCGACGACGAGGTGTGGTCTGACCAGAACGGCGACCACGGCACCGGCGGCGGCCAGTGGCGCCCAGCCGCGTCGCCAGCCGAGCAGCAGGGCGGTCAGCGCGAGACACGTCGGACCGTGGGGCCACATGCTGTCGGCGGCGGTCGACCACAACGACGTGCCGAGCGCGAAGACGAGCGCACCGGCGATCGACGTGGACCTGCCCGCCTCGGTGCGGAGGAGGAGGTGGAGCAGACCGGCGGCCAGTGCGGCCGTCACTGACGCCGTCACCGCAGCGGGTCGCGGATCGACCAGGAAGGGGTGGGCGGGCGGCGGCTTCGCGGACACGGCGTCGGCGACGGCATAGGCCGGTGCCGCCCAGTAGGCGACGCCGGGGAAGCGGTTGACGTAGACGTGGCCGTGGCGTCCCTCGATTCCCCAGTAGTTGCGGCTCGCTGGCCACGTCTCCGGCAACGCCGCGGTGCCGCGCGTTCCCACCGACCACGCGGCGACGGTGGCGGCGCGGGTGTCGTTGACGAACGCCGGTCCCCGATTCGCCGTGGCGAGATAGGCCGCGGAGAGGAGCACGACGAGCAGACCGGTCGTGACCAGGTCACGTCGGTCGAAGCGCACCCGCCCGCACACCTGGGTCGTCCCATCGCACGAAGATGCGGCAGCCAACCATGCGCGACCGCCGCAGCGGCTCAGGCCTGTTGCGGACGTCCGGGCGTTGGCCTCGTGACCGGATCGACCAGGGGCCGGAACAGGGTGCCGCGCTCGGTCGCCAGCACGATGAGGAGGGCAACGATGCCGTAGCCGAGGAACCCGAACGAGATCGGCAGGATCGTGCCGTCGAAGAGCCGATCGAGCACGGCCCCCAACGTCGCGCCGACGGCGAGCTGGATGGCACCGATCACCGAGGCCGCCGTCCCCGCGCGCGCGGCCATCGGCGCCATCGCGATCGTGTTGAAGTTGGGGATCAGCAACCCGTGACCCACCAGGATGCTGGCGAGCAGGGGCAGGAACACCGCGAGCGGCGGTCGGCCGGCGGTCGCGAGGGCGACGGCGAGGAGCACGCCGGCCACGACGACGTAGCCCAGCAGCACCGCATGCGCCGTGCGGCGGGTTCCGAAGCGACGGACCAGTCGGGTGTTGCCCAGCATGGCCAGACCCATGGATGCGGCGATCCCTCCGAAGATGACCGGGAAGGCCTCGGGGCGACCGAACGTCTCACCGAAGATGATCTCGGAACTGGCGATGTAGGACGTGAACACGCCGTACAGCGACGTCAGCGCCAGCGTGTAGCCGAGGGTCTGGCGGTGGGTGACCACGAGGCGGGCCGCGCGGGCGACCCGACCGAGACGCAGTTCGAGCCGCGACTCCACGGGCAGCGTCTCCGGCAGCCGCCGGGCCCACACGCCCATGGCGGCGGCGGCGACCAGGCACAGCACAAACAGGACCCGCCAGGTCGTGACGGTGACGACGGCGGCGCCCAGCGTCGGTGCCACCACCGGAACGATGATGAACACGGCCATGATGAACGACATGGCGCGGGCCATCTGCTCGCCCTCGAACATGTCGCGCACGACCGCGAGCGTCACGACACGCGGGCCGGCGGCACCCAGCCCCCACACGAACCGGCCGAGCAGCAACAGGTCCAGGCTCGGCGCGACGGTGCACAGCAGCGCGCCGACGGCGTACACGCCGAAGCCGACGAACAGCGTCGGACGGCGGCCGTAACGGTCGGCGAGCGGTCCGTAGAAGAGCTGACCGGCCGCGAGCCCGAGCATGTAGGCGGTCACGAGGCCGGCGACGGCCGTGGAGTCGCTCGCGAGACCGAGGTCGGCCCGGATGGCGCCGAAGGCGGGCAGCATGAGGTCGAGGCCGAGCGCCGCGAGCGCCATCGACATGGCGAGCATCGCGGTGAACTCGACCCGGCCGAGAGCGGGGCGGCGGGTCATGGTGCCTCGAGGCGGGAGAGGCGTGGCACGGTAACCAGGTTCCGGCAACGGTGGGACGACAGCGATCGGCCGCCCGCGGGATGCGGGCGGCCGAGTGGTGCTGCTTCGGTCAGATGCTGCGGACGGTCAACTCCGAGCGGACGTCGACGACGCCGTCGACCTGGGCGACCGCCGCGAGCAGTTCACGCTCGTTCTGCGGCGTGGGGACGGTGCCCTTGAGGGCGACCTGGCCGGGACCGTCCACCTTGATGATGACGTCCTGGACGTCGTCGCGGTAGCCGAAGATCTGGCTCTTGATCCGGTCCTCGAGCAGCTTCGGGTCCTCGGTCGGACGGTCGGGCATCGCGTCCTTGGCCGACTCGATGACGGCGCCCTGGGTCTGCGCCGCGACCTGGCCCGCCTGGCCCCGCAGCTCGTCCGCCTTCTGGGCGGCGGTGTCGATGGCCTGGGTGGCCTGGGCCGAGACGTCGTCGCGCATCTCGGTGGCGCGTTCGGCCGCCTTCTCGCGCAGCTGCTCGGTCTGGCTGACGACCTGGCTCTTGACCTCCTCGGCCTTCGAGCCGAGCTCCTGACCGAGCTGACGGCGGCGGTCCTGGCCGCGGTCGGGGTCGGTGAGGTAGGCGACGCCGTAACCGGCGGCGGCGCCCACGAGCAGCCAGAAGAGGCGTCGCGGCCACGTGGTCCGGTTGCTGGCGCCGATCAGGTCGTCGATCAGGTCGGTCTGCTCGTCGCTGACGTCGTCGATGCGGCTGCTGAGGTGCTTCTCGACCCCGGACAGCTGCTTGCTCAGCTTGCTCAGTTCACGGAACACCGAGCCACCGTCGCCGCTGACGGCGTCGGCCGTGCGGTCACGGATCTCGTCGAGCCCGGTTGCGAGCTTGTCGGAAAGGTCGTGCAGTTGCATGGGGTCTCCTTCGCTGATCTCGACCCCCATCGTCCTCGTTCGCCGGCCGGACTGCAGCGACTTTCGACGGGCGGACGGCCAGGGTTCTTCGCCGATCGCGCCGCGCCACCGACCGACGTCAGTCGCGCGTACCGCCCGACCGCGCCATACGCCGTGCGATCGCGGTGTACACCGGCGGCGCCAGGTGACGCAGGGTGACGAACGCCCGGTAGAAGGTCGGCACGGTGCGCTCGGTCCGGCCGCTGGCGAGGACGTCGGCGACCGCATCGGCGACGATGTCCGGCTGGCCGACGAGGCGCCCGAGCGGGGTGCGCTTGATCTGCGCCTGGGTGAACCCCTCGGTCTCGATGTAGCCGGGGTTCAATTGGCAGACCGTGATCCCGCGCGACCGCCAGGAAAGGGCGAGCGCCTCGCTGAAGCCGACGACGCCGAACTTGCTGGCGGCATAGGCCGCAGGTCCGATCCCGAGCTTGCCCGCCACCGAGGCGACGTTGACGACCCGGGAGGGCGCGCCGGCCTCCAGCAGGTCGGCGAAGGCGGCCATGCAGCGCACGACCCCGCCGAGGTTGACGTCGAGGGTCCGCAAGGCGTCGTCGAGGTCGTCACGACCGTTGAACACCCCGCCCCCGATTCCGGCGTTGTTGACGAGGGCGTGGCAGACCCCGCGTTCGTCACGCACGCGTGCCGCCAAGGCGTCGACGGCGTCCTGGTCGGTCACGTCGGCGGTGTGCGGCACGACGCCGGGGAGCTCGGCGGCCAATGCCTCGAGGCGGTCGGTGCGGCGGGCCGCCGCGTACACGACCATGCCCACGCCGGCCAGGCGCCGCACGGTCGCGTCACCGATGCCGCTGGAGGCGCCGGTCACCACCGCCACCTTGCCTCGGGGATCCCACGTCATCGTTCACTCCTGTCGCTGCCGGACTCGGGCGTCGAGCGGGCGGGATGGTGGCACGTCGAAGGTGGCCACCGCACGTTCGCGGTGGCCACCTACCGACCTGGAGCGGCTGCGGTCAGTCGGCCGAGAACTCCTCGGTCTCGCCGTCCGGGAGCTCGAGGCTGACGTGCGTCACGCGGTAGACCCCGTCGGCGTCCTCGTCGAGCTGGACGTTCTTGCGGCCGGGCATGAGGTCCATGGTGAGCATGAACTCCTCGTCGCCCTTGCGCTCGATGCGCACGTCGCCCCAGATCTCGAGGTCCTCCTCGGTGGCGCCGAGCAGCGACTCGGCGTCACGGCGGGCAGCGTCGAGGTCGAAGGTCTCGTCGACCATCGGGTCCTCGAGGTCGCCGCCGCCGAGGTCGGCGTCGACACAGTCCTCCGTGCCCTCGAGGCAGGCGCCAGCGGCGGCACCGCCCCCGGCGGTGACGTCCTCGGCCTCGGTGGCGGCGTCGGTGCCGCACGCGGTCAGCACCAGCAGCAGGCCGGCGGTTGGGGCGACACGGCGAAACAACGTTCTCACGGTGGTTCCTTGGTTCGGTCGGGTTGCCCGGTGTGACGTCGCGCGTCAGCGTCCGGTTCCCGCACGCCCCTGCCGCGTACAGAAAAACTTCAGGAGCCGGCGTTGTCGGGGTGCGCGCCCTGCTCGTCGGTCAGCACGGCGTCGGCCTCCTCGGCGTCGGACGCGTCGGCTTCGGCCAGCCGGAAGCGGTCCGCCTCGGCGCCGGCACGGCTGCCGTGGGTGCTGAGCACCTCGCCGTCGCGGGTCACGGCCCAGCCGTCCTCGTGCTCGGTGATCTCCAACTCGGCGTTACCGTCCGCGTCGCTCACGACCAGCTCCTCGGGGTGTGGTCACCGCCAGCGTCACAGGCACGGGGACGGTCGATGCCGGCGCCACACCGCCGATCGGCCAGCGGGCCTTCCCTCGCGCTCGCCGCCGTGCGAGACTCGGCGCGGGAGCGCGCTGCTGGGAGGAGCGACATGGGTGTCTCGATCGCCACGATCCTGGACCGCAAGGGCCGCGAGGTGGCGACGGCCTCGCCGGCGACCTCGGTGTCCGACGTCGTGAGGATGCTCGGCGAGCGCGACATCGGCGCGCTGGTGGTCGTCGACGACGCCGGTGAGGTCGTCGGCATCGTCTCCGAGCGCGACGTCGTGCGGCAGATGGCGGACGTCGGGGGGGACGTTCTGCGGCTGCGCGTGGAGGACGTCATGAGTTCGCCCGTGCACACCTGTACCCCGCGTTCGACGACCGATGAGTTGATGCAGGACATGACCGAGCGCCGCATCCGTCACCTGCCCGTGTGCGAGGACAACCGTCTCGTCGGGATCGTCTCCATCGGCGACATCGTGAAGTGGCGGTTCGAGGAGCTGCGTGATCAGACGCGTCAGCTCGAGGACTACGTCGCCGGCAGCTACTGATCCTGGGTATTGTTGCGGCCATGGCACCGACACATCTTCCGACACGTCAGACACCGGTCGTCGAACCGGAGGTTCGCGAGTCCCCGCAGACGGGCGAACCCGGCGACCACGACCGTTTCACCCACTACGTCCGTCAGCGCGAGCTCGAGCGTTCGCGACGCACCGGCAAGCCGGTCACGGCGCTGTGCGGCAAGAAGTGGATCCCCGACGGCGACCCGTCGAAGTACCCGATGTGTCCCACCTGCAGCGAGATCGTCGCCGAGTCGTTCAGCCGCGGCCTGGAGTGATCACGGCCTGAAAACGGCCTTGACCATGTCCGCCTCGCGTGCGGCGAAGGTGGCGTAGACCGCGGGGCCGTCGGCGAGGTCAGCCTCGGCATGGGTCACGACCACCTCGGTGGGCAGCGCCACGCCGTCGAGTTGGTCGAGCAGCCGTCCGAGCAGCGACCGCACCGGTGCGCGCCCCGCGACGATCGTCAGGTTGCGGTCGTAGGCGGCGACCGGCGACACGGCGAAGTGCTCCTGGGTCGGCACCGCGATGAGTGACACCGTCCCGCCCGGACGCACCAGGTCCGCCGCGGTCCGTTGTGCGGCTGCCGTCCCGGCGGCGTCCACGACCCCGGCGACGCCCTCGCGGGTCAGCTCGCGTGTCGCCGACGCGGCGTCGTCGGGAGCACACGTCGTCGCGCCGAGTCGTTCGGCACGTCGTCGGCGGTGCTCGACCGGATCGATGCCGAGCACCGCCGCGGCGCCGAGCTGCCACGCCGACCAGACGGCGCACAGGCCGACCGAGCCGAGGCCCTGGACGACCACCGTCTGTCCGTGGATGTCGCCCAGGCGTTCGACCGCGACCCAGCCGGTCGGGAGGTTGTCGGCGAGCAGCACCGCGTCGAGGTCCGAGCGGGCCGCCGGAACCGCGACGAGCGTGCCATCGGCCAGTGGCACCCGGAGCCGTGCAGCCTGCCCTCCGTGGAGAGCGGGGCGGTCCGGGTCCTCGGGGTCGCCCCACCCGAACAGGGCTCCGTGCTCGCAGCGGGCGCTCAGACCACGGCGACACGCCGAGCAGGCCCCACACGAGGTCGTGAACGGCACCAGGACCCGGTCCCCGACGTGGAAGTCCCGGACCTGCGGTCCAGTGGCCGTGACCACGCCGACGGCCTCGTGTCCGGGGACGACGCCCGGTCGCGCAGCTTCCCGCCCCTCGTAGGGATGCAGGTCGGAGCCGCACAGTCCTGCGGTGGTCACCTCGATGACGACGTCGTCGGGGGCCTCGACGACCGGGTCGGGGAGCGCATCGTCGAAGCGGATGTCGCCGGGGCCATGAAAGACCAGGCCGCGCACGCGGCTCCTTCCGGGCGGTGGCGCCGCAGCTTGCCATGCGCCGCGCGCCCCCCGCCGCCGCAACTGGGAAGCCGCCCCGTCCGTCAGCGGCAGCCTCGTCGGTCAGGGGCGGCGTCGCCGGACAGGGGCGGCGTCGCCGGTCCGCGGCGGTTCGTCGGTCAGGGGCGGCGTCGTCGGTCGCGGCGGCTCGTCGGTGAGCGGCAGCGCGTGGCTCAGCGGCGGCGACGGCGCCCGCCGCCGAGGAAGCTCTCGGCGAGCCGGGCGAGCCCGCCACCGCCGCCGGTCCCTCCGGTCCGTGAGCCCGCGCCGGTTGCGGGGCGCGCGGATCCACCGCGGCGACGGTTGTACTGGTTGTACGCGGTGCGACCGGCCTTGAGCAGCAACGCCTTCTTGAGCAATCCCATGGTGGCGGACCCTTCCTGAATGGAGTTCGGAGGTGGATGTGCATCCCATGGTGCGACGGGTCGCGGGCCCGTGCGCACCACCCTTCGCTGGGCTGACCGAACGGGTGCCGTGGCCCGTGTCCGGTCGGACTCACCCCCGAACGCCCGTCAGAAGGCGGCCGAAGTGGCACCGGTAAGCTCGCGGTTCCTTCGGTGCGCCGCCGGCGTACCCCGCGCCGTGCGCCGCCCGGCTGTCGCCACCGCTTGTTCCGAGGCCCGACGCCTGTGACCTATCAGACCGACCGCATCCGCAATTTCTGCATCGTGGCCCACGTGGACCACGGCAAGTCGACGCTGGCCGACCGGATGCTGCAGCTGACGGAGCTGGTCGACCCGCGCAAGATGCGGGCGCAGTACCTCGACAAGATGGACATCGAGCGGGAACGCGGCATCACGATCAAGGCCCAGGCGGCGCGCCTGCCCTACAAGCCGCTCGGGGACGTCGGCGAGGAGTACCTGCTCAACCTCATCGACACCCCCGGGCACGTGGACTTCTCCTACGAGGTGTCGCGGGCGCTCAACGCCTGTGAGGGTGCCGTGCTGCTGGTCGACGCGGCGCAGGGGATGGAGGCGCAGACGATCGCGAACCTGTACCTCGCGCTCGACGCCGACCTCGAGATCATCCCGGTGATGAACAAGATCGACCTGCCGGCGGCCAGACCCGAGGAGATCGCCCGCGAGATCGCCGCGATCATCGGAGGCGAGCCCGAGGACGTGCTGCGCATCTCCGCCAAGACCGGCGAGGGTGTGCGCGAGGTCATGGACGCGATCGTCGACCGGGTGCCGCCGCCACAGGGCAACCCGGACGGGCCCACCCGGGCGTTGATCTTCGACTCGTTCTACGACGCCTACCGCGGCACGCTGGCCTACTTCCGCGTCGTCGACGGGGAACTGCGTCCTGGCGACAAGATCCGTCTGCTCGCGACCGGTTTCGAGGGCGAGATCGACGACCTCGCGGTCAACTCCCCCGAGGAGACGCCCATCGACGCGCTGGGGGTCGGCGAGGTCGGCGTGCTGTCCGCGGCCATCAAGAACGTCGCGGAGGCAAAGGTCGGAGACACCATCACCAAGGCGGGCAAGACCTCACGCGAGGTCGAGCCGCTGCCCGGCTACCGCGAACCGTTGCCGATGGTGTTCTCCGGGCTGTACCCGATGGACTCCGACGACTTCCCGGTGCTGCGCGAGGCACTCGACAAGTTGCGCCTCAACGACGCCTCGTTCTCGTACGAGCCGGAGACCTCACTTGCGCTGGGATTCGGGTTCCGCTGCGGCTTCCTCGGTCTGCTCCACCTCGAGATCGTGATCGAGCGGCTGGACCGCGAGTTCAACATCCCGTTGGTGACCACCGCGCCGTCGGTGCGCTACCGGGTGACGCTGGACCAGAAGATCGACCCCGAGACCGGCGAGCCGGTCGTGGTCGAGGTGTCCAACCCCCAGGACCTGCCCGAACCGAACATGATCGACACGATCGCCGAGCCGACCGTGCGCGTCATGTTGCTGACGCCGTCAAGCTACGTCGGTCCGGTCATGCAGCTGTGCGAGGGGCGTCGCGGCAACATGGAGGCGATGGACTACCTCACCGAGGAACGGGTCGAACTGCGCTACCAGCTGCCGCTCGCGTCGATCATCACCGACTTCTTCGACCAGCTGAAGTCCATCACCCGCGGGTACGCGTCGCTGGACTACGAGCCCTCGGGGTACCAGGTGTCCAACCTGGTACGCGTCGACGTGCTCCTCAACGGCGAACCGGTCGACGCGTTCAGTTCCATCGTGCACCGCGACGAGGCGTACCCGTTCGGCAAGTCGATGGTCGAGAAGCTCAAAGAGCTGATCCCGAGGCAGATGTTCGACGTGCCGATCCAGGCCGCCATCGGGTCCAAGGTGATCGCGCGCGAGACGATCAAGGCCAAGCGCAAGGACGTGCTGGCCAAGTGCTACGGCGGCGACGTCTCCCGCAAGCGCAAGTTGCTCGAGAAGCAGAAAGAGGGCAAGAAGCGCATGAAGCACGTCGGGTCGGTCGAGATCCC
The DNA here is from genome assembly GCF_041821025.1 of Egicoccus sp. AB-alg6-2. NCBI lineage: Bacteria > Bacillati > Actinomycetota > Nitriliruptoria > Egicoccales > Egicoccaceae > Egicoccus > Egicoccus sp. AB-alg6-2. The sequence goes on from NZ_JBGUAY010000008.1 coordinate 155,287, forward strand.
GCAGGAGGCGTTCGTCTCCGCGCTGCGCACCGGTGGCGGCGGGTCGAGCAAAGGGGACTGACCCGAGGAAGGCCGGCACATGAGCAAGATGCTGGACGCGGGGATCGACGACGAGCTGCGGACGTGGTTGGAGGCCCATCCGGTCTTCTTCGTCGGCACGGCGCCGACCTTCGGCGGTCACCTCAACGTCTCGCCGAAGGGGTACGACACCCTGCGCGTCCTCGGGCCACATCGGCTGGCGTACCGGGACCTGACGGGCTCGACGGCGGAGTCGATCGCCCACCTGCGCGACGACGGCCGCATCGTCCTGCTCTGGTGCGGCTTCGACCGGAAGGCGACGCTCGTGCGCGTGCACGGGGTCGGCCGCGTGCACCTCGAAGGCGAGCCCGGATGGGCCGACCTCGATGCGGTGCTGCCTCGGATCCGGGGCAGTCGCTCGATCGTCGAGGTGGAGGCCGATCGCGTGTCGACCTCCTGCGGCTACTCCATACCGCGGATGGAGCTGGTCGAGGAGCGCGACACGCTTCGGCGGTGGGTCGACGGCAGGACGGACGAGCAGCTCGACCGCTACCGCGCCCGTCACAACCGCACCTCCATCGACGGCCTGCCGGCCCTGTGATGCTGCGCGCACGGCTCTTGGCGCCTGTGGATCACCACTGGCATGACTAGCCCGGTCTGATTAGGGTCCGTACACGATGTCCTGAGAGGACGCGAAATCGCACGGCGGCGGACGGGGGTTGCCCGTGGTGGGTCGAGGATCGACAACGGCGACGCTCGTCGCGCTCGCGGTGATGATGGTCGGCTGCAGCGGTGGTGGCGACGACACCATCGAGGCGTCGGTGGCCACGCCGGAGCCGATCGAGGAGCGGACGCCGAGCGAACCGCCCGAAGCGGACCCGTCGGAGGCGGAGGAGGAAGCCGATCCGTCACCGCCGCCCATCGGCGACGACGAGCCCCTCTACGCGCCGCTGCCCGAGCTCACCCCCGATCCGGACAACGACATCCCCGACGACCTCGAACAACTCATCCTCGACGCCTACGCCGATGCCTACAACAACGAGTTCACCGCCTACAGCACTGGCGAACTCGACGAGGAGGCACTGCGTCGCACACATGCCTTCCAAGCGTTTGACGACGTGGCTGTCACCGTCGAGGAGATGCAAGCCAGCGGGGTAGTTGAGCGCTCGGGCGACTCTGCGGTAAGCAGGGTGTTCGTCCGGGACTTCCAAGGTGGATCAGCGGTGCTACGCGAGTGTTTCACGATCGGCCCGGCAACAGGCGACTACGATCGCACGTCCGGCGAACTTGTAACGGCAGCAGAACAAGGAGAGTTCGCAAGAGACTGGCTTCTCGAGCTGGTTCAACTTCCGCAAGAGGAGAATGGCTCGTACAGGGTCGTCGACGCGGCCCGCGCTGAGACAACCGGTTGCACGCAGTGAACGCGTCGAGAACCTCTTGGCG